>NZ_JBKKAP010000094.1:0-4533 GCF_046714615.1 Paeniglutamicibacter sp. | reverse complement strand
GCCGGGAACCATCCGCGCGGATGGTTCCCGGCCCCTCGGTCTTTGGTGTCAGGCGTCCGGGTCGGCGTTGTCGCCGCCGAGGTTCTGGGACCCCGAATCCTTGGGCGATGCCTGCCCGCCATCTACTTGCGGCTGGGCTCCAGGTGTTGGCGTATGCGGGGCTGGCCGTTTCCAGCCCGGCGGCGGCAATGGGGACTAGACAAGACCAGAGCTCCCGGAGGGGTCCTTATTCTTTTCCTCTGGATACTTGAAGAGCTGAGCACTGCCTGCAAACATCAGGGCAATCGTCAACCCTCCAACGAGCACAACTAGTATCCAGGCAATCCAGAAGTTCAATGCCAGAAGGGTTACCCCATAGGTTAGGCCACCTCCTACGATTGCGACTGCAATCATCGCAGCCACAGACCCCCCGTCCACCTTGCGCGTAGCCCTTCTCATCATGCGGTCTGAATACTGGTTCGACTCGGTTTCCAGCAGACCTAGGACTTTCGTCTGCGCAACCCCGGTTAGTTTCTCAGCGAGTTCCGCATGCCGCTTCATGCTTCTCACAGCACCTGGGTCGCGGTCGGAGTTGTAGATCTGAAGGGCCACGCCACTAATAGCAACGATTGCAGCGATAATAATGGGAATTGCTTGAATCATGGGTCCTCAAAAATTAGTAAGTGGGATCGAAGGCGCAGGGGTAGGAAACTTTCGGCGATTCCCTACCCTCACTTGTGCCGATTTATTCTGGCCGGTGGCTAGGCCCGCGAGAATTCTCTTCATTCGACCAAGCTTAGCCGGACGCCTCACCGGGGCGGGCCCAAACGGAGGGGCTGGGAACCGCGTATGGTTCCCAGCCCCTCCGTTGCTTGTGTCCGCGCCAGGGCTAGCTGAAGTTGTATCCGGCCTTCTTGCAGGCACTCCGGAAGTCGGACAGATCGAGGATCACCGGTGCACCTTCGCTGGCAGGGCGGAGGTGTTCACGAAGCGCGGGGGTCGAGGCCTGGGTGGCGTCGGATGCTGCCCGGCCGATGCGGTCGTGATAGACACTACCGCCAGCACCTTGGGCCGATTCGAAGGCCTCGCATGCCCGGTAGCCGTACGGGTCCGAGGCCTGGAAGTCCTTCTCCGAGGGCCCACAACCAATAAGCGCGAAGATGACGATGACGACCACGGCCACGCCCGCGAGAATTCTTTTCATTCGACCAAGCCTAGCCGGACCAACCTGTTTAGGACTCCTGGAGTAGCCCCTGCGCTCGTAGTAGTCGTGCGGGCATTTCGTATTCGTGACTGATCAGGTGACGCACAAAGTTGCCCAGGGCCTCCGCTTCTTCCTGGGTGATGTCGTCGTAATCCTCCGGGTGTGCACCCTCGTTCCCCAGTTGGTTGAGATGATCGGCCCAATCCCATAAAGACTTATGGAGGTCGCCGTCACTCTTCATGTGCTTGAGGGCGGACTTGAGATGGCGCTCGCCCCGGGCCTTCTCCGAGCCCTTGTCTTTGACGAACAGGCTCAAAGAGGACCGGAACATCACGGCAGCCGCCCGGTAGGCCCCAATGCTTAGGCAGCGCGAGCCCTCATCGAAGGTGGAAGCTACACCTTCGCTTACTTGCGGGTCCAGGATTCCTGCTCCCGGCGCTGGCCACCACATGATCCCATCCCCAGAGTCCCTTGTGACGGCTACCGTCACGCTACTGCATCCGCTGCAAGTCAGTGCTGCAACTGAAAGGTGCCAGCTCCCGTCTTGGTCATGACGGAGGCCAGCCTCGAGGATCTTGACACCGAAATTTGAAATTCGACCGCACCACGGGCATGGGCCTGTCGGGTCGTTTGGAGTCGGCAGGGTGTCCGGATTGGTTTCGCTCATGCGGTGATCGTCTCATAACGGCATGACAAGCCACGTATTCCGCGCCAGCAGGGCTCCAATTATGAAGAACGGGGCCGGGAATCTTCCCCGATTCCCGGCCCCCGTTCCTGCGGCCCGGTGGCGCTGGCCGGGGCTTCACCGGAAGAAAGAACCGGCTAGGACCCCTTGCGGGGCCCGCCCCAACCATCGGCCCACCGGCGGGTCATGGACCCCGTGGCCCCGCGGCCCTGGGGACCTCTCCCGGCGGCGACGAGCTTACGATCACCGAGGCCCAGGCACTCCACGACGATCTGGGGGCCTGCTGGGTGTGCTGCGCCGCGACTAGCCCTCCTGACCCCATACAGGCGCAAGCAAGCCCCTCACCGTATGGGTGAGGGGCTAACTTGTTGTGGCCTGGTGTCAGCGGACGAAATACGGCGGAATCGCCGGGATCGGCTTGTTCGGCTTGGCCGGGATCGGCTTGATGGTGGCCATGGGGTTTTCCTTTCCTGCGGTGGTTGGTGTGGCGCTGGCCGGGCCTTCACCGGGGTAAGTGACCCCGGCTAGAGCCCTTGCGGGCCCGCCCTTCCATCGTTCCACCTGCGGGGGCTGGACCCTGGCGATTTTCAAACCTGAGGACCCCCACGGGCGGTGACGTTGACGCCATGATTTGTTACAGGACCAGATCAGCGACCCGCAGGAGCTTCGTGCTCATGACCTGCAAACCAAGGCGCATTTCTGCACGCCAGACCAGCTTGTTGGCACGGAACAATTCGACGTTCACCGGGACCGCCACGGTGCCCATGTTCATCTGCCCGCCTTCGGTCCAGGCAAGCATGAGGTCGCCGCGGTCGATCACGACGACACTCGCCAAATCGCCCACGATCGCGCTTCCGGCGGGAAGGGAGATCGACAGCAGGACCGGGAGCCCGAACAGGGTCGGCGTGGCCGCCAGCTGAGGCGCGCCCTGGAGGATGTAGCCCCCATCCGCCGTCAGCAAGGACTCGATTTCCTCCCAATCTGAGGGATGGAGCACGATGTTCTTCGGCACCGCCCCGGTCACCTGGAGGTCGGTCACGGCCTTGCGGATGGTGCGGAGCTTGGAAGTGAGGAACGCGGTCTGCCCGATACCACTGGTGTTCATGATTCCCGTGAATGCGGCCCCGGTCTCGTCCGTACCGCCGTTGAGGATCATGTCGGCGATTTTGAGGTCGATTCCATAAGCCATTTCCTGGTTCAGGAATTTCTGAAGTCCGGTGTAATCTTCGAACCACTGGCGCTGCATAGCCTCGCTGACATGGGCGACAGTCGCCAAGCGCCACGTCTTCTGCTCAAGCCCATACACCGAAATCGGTTTCAGAGCACCGTCCGTCACGGTCGTCGCGGCGTTCGTCCGGGCCGTCTGACGGAGATAAGAACCGGAGTTGGTTCCTCCTGCGTCGAGGTGCTGAACCGCGCCGTATAGCGAGAAGGAGTTGGCCGGATCGTTAACGACAGCTTGGTCAAACCTCGCCACAACAGCCCCGGACGGGATCAGCGCCTTCTGTGCGAAAATTCCGCCGATGGTGCCCGAAGCGGCACGGAAAGCATCCATGGCATTTTTCGTGAACACGGTCTCGTCGCTGCCCGGGACCTGCATGGCCTTGCCGGTGCGCCGCCCGGACGGGTCGGGCAGCCCGCCGCCCGCGCCTTCATCGGTTTCGTGGCCGGAATAATCCTGCGTTGCCCCGCCGAATTGGCCCAGGGCGTTGGCCGCGGCATCCTTGCGGGCGATGATGCCCTCGGTGTCGCGGTATTCCCGGGTAATGACATCGACGCGCGCGCTATCGGCCTCGGTGAACTGGTCCTCGTGGTCGAGCAGTTTGTTGCGCAGCGCGTCGGCCTCGGCCTCGAGTGCTGCGAGCTTTTTCTTCGGGTCCATGGCGCGGACCTCCCCTAACTGTCAAAGTGAGGGGAAGCTCGCTACCAATCCTTCCGTGGTTTCCGTGACTATGTGTGGAATCGCCTAGTTTCAGATGAACTATTCTTGCGAGCCGGGGTCCTGGCCCTGCTCATAGGCGAGCGCCGCGGCGTCGAGTTGCTGCCGGTAGGACGCGGTGAAGGCCTCGAACCCTGCGGCGGGATCGGCGTGGAAGGCGTGGAAGGTCATTTCTGCGATCGCGGTGAAGAACGCGCCGGTCTCCGCCTCGGTCACGGTGGCGAGGATGGCACATACCTGGTCGGCGTCGTTGTGGTGCTGCGCTTCCGCGAGCGTGACGGCCAAGCGGTACGGCTCGAAGGGGTCATGGGCGGTGTTCATGGTCGTTTTCCCTGTCTTTTCGGTGGTTTTGGTGGCTTGTGAAACAAATCTCAAGGGGTATTAGCATTTAGAGACATCACACGGAAGATCTCGGCGGCGCGCCCTGGGGAGGGGGGCCCTTGAGATGTGAACCCCTCCGGCCCCCGGGGGGGGGGGGGGGGGCCCCGGGGGGGGGGGGGGGGGGGGGGGGGGGGGGGGGGGGGGGGGCCCGCTGGGCAGCCGAAGGCGGCGGCCGGTCCGGCGAGGAGGTCGCGTAGCCGCCTGACGGCGTCGGCGACGACGGCGTGGGTGAGTTCCAGCCGGTCCGGGCGCCGGGCCCCCAGCTCGGCCCCCCCCCCCGCCCCCCCCGCCCCCCCCCCCCCCCCCCCCCCCCCGGGGCCCCCCCCCCCCCCCCCCCCGGGGCCC
>NZ_JBKKAP010000093.1:0-30983 GCF_046714615.1 Paeniglutamicibacter sp. | reverse complement strand
GCCCTATAGGCCAGCCAGTTATGCCGAACTTCGCCCGCCACACCCCAGCAGTGGCAGTCATCCAGCCCCCGCTATCGGAATAACCACGACATCGGCATAACCGGTGAAGGCAAGCGCAAGGAGGCATACGATATCGAGCCGCGCAACGCATCTCGACGGGAAGTCCCTGAACGACCGGGGGATTAGAACTCTTCGCCGTCGGCGACGACTGCGGCGGCGGGCCCGACGATGTGCGGATCGGGGGTGCCCACCAGCTCGTGGTCCTTCCCCTCGTAGTCGAAGAGGCTCAGCACGTGGCGCATCGCCCCGAGCCTGGCGCGCTTCTTGTCATTGGACTTCACGACCGTCCACGGGGCCCACTCGGTGTCCGTGCTGCGGAACGTCTCCTCCTTGGCCTCGGTGTAGGCATCCCACTTGTTCAGGGAGGCCAGATCGGTGGGGGAGAGCTTCCACTGCCGCACCGGGTCGATCTGGCGGATGGTGAAGCGGGTGAGCTGTTCGCGGCGGGAAACCGAGAACCAGAACTTCACCAGGGTGATGCCGTCGTCGACCAGCTGCTGCTCGAACGCCGGGGCCTGGTGCATGAACCTGTCGAACTGCTCCCGGGTGCAGAAGCGCATGACGCGTTCGACTCCGGAGCGGTTGTACCAGGACCTGTCGAAGAGGACCATTTCCCCGGCGGCCGGGAGGTGGGCGATGTAGCGCTGGAAGAACCACTGGGTGGACTCGCGCTCGCTGGGCTTCTCCAGCGCCACCACCCGCGCCCCGCGCGGGTTCAGGTGCTCGGTGAAGCGCTTGATGGTTCCGCCCTTGCCAGCGGCGTCGCGGCCCTCGAAGAGCACCACCAGCCGGCGCCCGGTGGCCTTGATCCAGACCTGTAGCTTGAGCAGCTCGATCTGCAGCAGCCGCTTCTCCATGTCGTACTGTGCCCGGTCCATGCGCGAGGAATACGGGTAGTCCTCGCGCCAGGTGTCCACCACTTCGCCGGTGGAGGTCAACAACACCGGATCGTCGTCGTCGTCGTCGCGGACGGAGTAGCCGTGGGCGGCCAAATCAAGCATTTGCATGGGGTGACCGTATCCGGGCACGGTGAACGGAAGATGAACATTGGGGGACCGGGAGGGGGATTGGCGACCATGTCACACCCGGAGCAAAAGCCGGTCGGACGGTGCCGCGGGCCGGCCCGCCGCAGGGCTGCCCGGCGGCGGGGACAGCGGCTAGGCCGTGGCCCTGGGGCGTCCACTTGCCGCCGGGGCCGGCAACGCCGGCAGGGCCTTCCCAAAGAGCCAGGGTTCCAGGAACGCCTCGGCGGTCAGGGCCGTGGGCAGGTGCGCGTCGACGTGGTCGCGGAACAGCGCGTAGGTGACGGTCCCGTGGCGCCGGGCCCCGGTCCAGGCCCGCAGCATCGCGAAGAAGGCGCGGTCTCCCGCGGCAAGCCGCAGGGCGTGCAGCGTCAGGGCGCCGCGCTTGTAGACCCGGTCATCGAACATGTCCTTGGGCCCGGGGTCCCCGATGGTGATGTCCTGTTCCAGGGAATCGAGCATCGCCCAGGCCTCCCTGGCGCGCGCATCGGCGCTCGGGCCGCCGGCGGCCTCGGACCAGATCCATTCGGCGTAGCAGGCGAAGCCCTCGTGCAGCCAGATGTCCTCCCAGGTGCCGACTGTCAGCGAGTTGCCGAACCACTGGTGGGACAGCTCGTGGGCGATCAGGCGCTGCTGCTCCCAGCCAGGGGCCAGGTGGTTGTTGCCCAGGATGGAGATCCCGTGCGCCTCCAGCGGGATTTCCAGGTCGTCCTCGGTGACCACGACCGTGTAGTCCTCGAAGGGGTAGGGGCCGAAGGCCTCGATGAAGGTTTCCATCATCCGCGGCTGGTCGGCCAACGCGGAGCCGGCCCGGCGCAACTGGGAGGTGTTCGCGGCAACCAGTTGCGGCACCGGCGTCGGGGCACCCGCGTGGCGTCCGCCCAGCGGGGCGGCACCTGCCTCGGTGCCGGCGAGGGAACGCAGCTCGTAGCGGCCGATCTGCAGGGTCGCCAGGTAGGTGGCCATGGGCTCGTTGACCTCGTAGGTCCACCGTTCGCGGCTGGAGCGCCGCTGGCGGTCAACGAGCTGCCCGTTGCAGACGGGGCGGTACCCGGCATCGGTGTTGACACTGATGCGGAAGGACGCCTTTTGGCTGGGGTGGTCGTTGCAGGGGAACCAGGTGGGGGCCCCGTTGGGCTGCCCGGCCACGAGCACCCCGTCGGTGAGTTCCTCCCAGCCGACCTCGCCCCAGATGCCATCGCGCACGTTCGGGACCCCGCCGTAGCGGATCTCCACGGTGAACTGCTCCCCGGCGGGCACCGGGGTCACCAGGTGGAGCTCCAGCTTGCCGGCCTTCTGCGTGGACCGGGCAACCTTGGCGCCGTTGACCTGGCAGCGCGAGGCGCGCAGCCCGGACAGGTCCAGGCTGATGCGGTTCAGCTCGGCCTGGGCCACGGCGGTGATGGTGGCGCGCCCGTCGAGGCGGTTGCCCCCGAGCTTGCAATCCAGGTCCAGGTCGTAGTGCGTGACGCGGTAGCCGGCGCTGCCGGAGCGGGGCACGTAGGCATCCGGGATGAAGGGGGCCAGGGTCTCGGTGTCGTTCGGTGGGGTGTGAATCATGCGCGCGGCTGGCTCCAGGGTTGGACGGGGTTGCCCATCCAGTAGCTTGACGGGGGGACGGATTCTCCGCGCATCACCAGCGAACCCGGGCCCACGGTGGCGCCTGCCGCCAGGGAGGCGGCGGGCAGGATGACCCCGTGCGGGCCCATCGTCGATCCGGCGGAGAGTTCCACCGTATCAATTGCCATGACCCGGTCGTGGAAGAGGTGGGTCTGGACCACGGTGCCGCGGTTGACGGTCGAGGAGTCTCCGAGGGTGACCAGGTCGGCCTCGGGCAGCCAGTAGCTTTCGCACCACACGCCGTGGCCGATCTTGGCGCCCAGGGCGCGCAGCCACCAGACCAGGGCGGGGGAGCCGGCGGCCGAGTGGGCGAACCACGGGGCGCAGACCATTTCGATGAACGTGTCAACGACCTCGTTGCGCCAGATGAAGGAGCTCCACAGGGCGTGTTCGCCCGGGCGGATGGGGCCGACCAGCAGCCACTTGGCAACGACCGCCGAGGTGGCGGCGACGGCACCGGCTGCCAGCATCACGGCGCCGCTGAGCAGTGCCGCTGGAAGGTAGCCGTATTCGGCGGCCAGGAAGTCCAGCAGTGCCAGCACCAGGGCGGCGACGCCGACGGTGACCACGACCGGCACGAACCTGCACAGCTCCCACAGGGCGCGGGCAAACTTCAGGCGCAGCGGCGGTGCGTAGGTGAGCGAGTCATCGGAGGCCACCGCCGTGCGGCGCAGGCGCACCGGCGGGCTGCCCAGCCAGGAGGTCCCGGCCTTCGCCTTGGCGGGGGTTGCCGAGAGCACCGCGACCAGGCCGTTGCGCGGCACGCGGCGTCCGGCCCCGGCGATGCCGGAGTTGCCCAGGAAGGCGCGCTTGCCGATCTTGGCCCGGCCCACCTTCATCCAGCCGCCGCCGAGTTCGTAGGTGGCGACCATGGTGTCGTCGGCCAGGAAGGCACCCGAGCCGATGGTGGTCATCTTGGGGATCAGCAGCACCGTGGAGGCCTCGACATTGCGTCCGACCTTGGCACCGAGCAGGCGCAGCCAGACGGGGGTGAAGAGCGAGGCGTAGACGGGGAAGAGCAGGTCGCGGGCCATGTCGAGCAGGCGTTCGGTGGCCCAGACCTGCCAACCGATGCGGCTGTCGACCCGGTGCCAGCCCTCGCGCAGGCGGATGCCCAGCAGGCGGGTTGCCACCAGCACGAACAGCATGTTGAGCCCGAACCACACCAGCGCGGCCACGGGGACGGCCAGCGTGAGCCGGAGCAGGGATTCGTGCAGCGAGGCCTGGCCGCGCAAGAGCAATGACGCCGCGATGATGGCACCCAGGATGGAGAGCAGGGGAATGGCGCCGAGGGCCGAGGACGCCACGGCGAACATCACGTTGCGCACCCGGCGGGTACGCAGGGGCTCCTGCGGCCAGGACGGCTTGGCCTTGCCGCTGCGTTCTACAGGCGAGCCGGAGTAGGCGGAGAAGGCCTTGGTGGTTCCGGCCAGGGCGGAGCCGGAGGCCAGCACCACGCCGTCGGCGACCACTGCGCCGGGCATCAGCGTGCTGCGTGCCCCGACCGTGGCATCGGCACCGACCTCGATGGTGCCGACATGGACCCGGTCCCCGTCGATCCAGTAGCCGGTGAGGTCGACCTCGGGTTCGATGCTGGCGCCGCGGCCCACGGTGAGCAGGCCGGTGACCGGCGGGATCGAGTGCAGCTGGACGTCGGCGCCGATCTTCGCGCCGAGGGCGCGGGCGTAGAACTGGATCCAGTGGGCGCTGCCGAGCGAGACGGGATCGACCAGGTCGGAGATCTGCTGGGCCATCCACAGCCGCAGGTGCACCTTGCCCGAGCGCGGGTAGTTGCCGGGCTTCAGGTTGCGCAACAGCGTGCGCGCCGCGATCGCGGAAAGCGCCATGCGCCCGGGCGCTGAAACGAAGACGAGCCAGAGGACCGCAACCGCCCACCAGGAGAGCCGCGGCGCGTCGGTGAATACGCCCAGGGCGCCGAGCACGTTGTTGCCGGCGGCCAGGTACACGAGCCAGCGCATGCCCACCAGGATGAAGGTGGGGATGCCCATCAGGGTCTGGAAGACCTGGGCGCGGCGGGTCGTGCGCTCCACGTCGCGAACCTCGGTGGGTTCGTCGCTTCCGGTGCCCAGGGCCTCGAGCAGGGAGCCGATGCGCGGGTGGGAATAGATCTCGGCCACCGTGACGGTGCGGTAGCGCACGCGCAGGGCCGAGACCAGCTGGGCGGCGGAGAGCGAACCGCCGCCGGAGGCGAAGAAGTCGGCATCCAGGGACCCTACCTCGGTTCCCAGCACCCGGGTCCATTGCCCAATGACCCAGCCCGCGTCCCCGTCCATCTCCGGAAGGACCCCGGCGGGGCCGGTTCCGGTGGCGCCGGGCAGCGGCCAGGGCAGCGCGTTGCGGTCGACCTTGCCGCTGGTCTTGGTGGGGAGGGTGTCGATGATTGCCAGCAGCGGGATCAGCGGTGCCGGAAGCATGTCCGCAAGACGGCCGCGCGCGGCGGAGGTGTCGTAGTCGGGGTCGGCTGCCAGGTAGCCGACGAGGATCTGGTTTCCGGCGGCGGTGGTCTTCACCGCTGCAGCGGCGCCGGAGACCCCGGGCAGGGACTGCAGCGCCGCATCGATTTCGCCCAGTTCGATGCGTCGGCCGCCGAGCTTGACCTGTTCATCCATCCGGCCCAGGAACACCAGGCCTTCGGGGTCCGCCTGCACCAGGTCTCCCGAGCGGTAGGCGCGCTCCCAGCCCAGGGTCTCGAAGGGCGCGTATTTCTCCTTGTCCTTCACCGGGTCAAGGTAGCGACCGAGTCCGACGCCGCCGATGATCAGTTCCCCGCTTTGCCCGGGGGACACCGGGAAGCCCGAGGCGTCGACGACGGCAAGGTCCCAGCCCTGAAGCGGCAGGCCGATGCGCACCGGATCGGTGCCGTCCATCTGCGCGGCGCAGGCCACGACGGTGGCCTCGGTCGGGCCGTAGGTGTTCCAGACCTCGCGCCCGGGAACGGCAAGGCGGGCGGCAAGCTCGGGCGGGCAGGCCTCGCCGCCGAAGATCAGCAGGCGCACGTTTTCCAGGGCCTCGGCGGGCCAGAGGGCGGCGAGCGTGGGGACGGTGGAGACGACGGTGACCCCGCGGGTCACCAGCCAGGGGCCCAGGTCCATGCCCGAACGCACCCGCGCGCGCGGGGCGGGCACCAGGCAGGCGCCATGGCGCCAGGCCAGCCACATTTCCTCGCAGGAGGCATCGAAGGCCACGGAGAGCCCCGCCAGCACGCGGTCCTCGGCGCCCAGGGGCTCACTTGTCAGGAAGATCCGGGCCTCGGCGTCGACAAAGGCGGCTGCCGAGCGCTGCGTGATGGCAACGCCCTTGGGGGTTCCGGTGGATCCGGAGGTGAAGATGATCCAGGCGTCATCGTCCAGTCCGGCGTCGCGGGAGGGCTCCGGGTTCGCCCGCTCGCGCAGGGAAGTGATCGCGCCCTTTTCGCCCACGACAGCTGCAACCTTGGCCTCGGAAAAGACCAGCCGGGCACGTTCCTCGGGATCATCGGCATCGACGGGGACGTAGGCAGCACCGATTTTCATCGTGGCCAGGATGCCGATGTAGAGGTCGCGGGTGCCCGAGGGGACGCGGATGCCGATGCGGTCCCCGGCACCGAGTCCGGCGGCCCGCAGGCGTTCGGCCGTCTCGTCGATGGCCACGAGCAGATCCGCATAGGTCAGCGAGCGCTCGCCGTCGTCAAGGGCGGGGGCCTCGGGGTGGGCAACGGCACTGGCCTCAAGGATATCCATGAGGGTGCGGGGCGTCGGTGCCAAGTCGCTGCCCGGGTATTGCGGCAGGAACAAGGGGGCGGTGGTTCCATTGTCGGAAATGCTGGGAGTCGGTTCCACTGTGGCTTTCTGAAAGTGGTGCTCGGCCGGCCCCCTGTAGGGGGACGGGCCAGGACGATGGAGCCCAACCATGGTCCGGCGGCACACCAACAAGGCGTCCGCCACCGCCCGGTCGGCACGTACGGGGTTACCGTAACCGTGAAAGGTTAACGGAAGGTGTCCAAGGGACGCCGGTCACAGGGTTCGCTGTGATCGTGCGTCACATGCGCATTCATGGCCGTGTGATGCCTCACGAATCCGGGAGTGTCGTTCATCCGCGCGCGGATTCCGTGGGTCCCGCCAATTTCTCGATGCTGCGGATCGGGGACGTGGCCCTGATGGTCGGGATACCGTCCCGGCGCAGGTCCAGGACGAAAATGCCGTTGCGGCCGACGCCGAATTGCAGGATGCGCTGCACCAAAATGGCGTGTTCGTCCCGCACCAAGGCCGCGGGGGAATCCCCGAGGGAAACCTCTGGGGGAAATTCGCCGGGCAGCCGGGTCAGGGTGGTGACGCCGTCCGTGACGTCCAGCAGGTAGAGGCTGCCCGATGCCGTGGTGAACTTGTACGCAGCTGGTTCAATCTCGTTCATGTTGTGTCCCGGAGGTGGAAGCGGATGCCTCGATTCCTGCAATCATCCCAGATGCGCAATACTCAATGCAGCCGGTACCGGTGAGGGAAACCCGGCGACAATGACAGAGGGAGGCGGAGATGCTGATGCATGGGCAAACAGCACCCAAGGCCGATGCGCGGCAGACCCCGCCATGGTGGGCTGCGGCCCCGCTGGCCGATGCCGCGGCGCACCCCGAGGTTGGACTCAACCCCGCGGAACTGGCCCGTGCCGGGGGATACGTCGCCGGGCGGCCCCGCAACGACTTCGTCGCAGGACGGGTCCTGGTCCGGGTGTTGGCGGCGGATGTGTTGAATCGCGCGATGCCCCAGGGCCTGGAGATGCCTCCGGTGCTTCCGGGGGAGCTCGAGCTCACCCAACACTGCCCGCAGTGCGCCTCGACGTCGCATGGGAACCCCCGACTCCAATTGCCGGGGCGCGGGCAGGGCTTCTCCCTATCCTATGCGCGCACCGCGGGCTGGGTGCTGCTGGCACTGGCCCCCGGCAACGACCTGCTCGGGGTGGACATGGCGGATTCCAGTGATCCGGCGTTTGCCTCCGGGGACGGCGAACTGTTGGAGGACTACGCCTTCGCGCCGGCGGAACGAAGGCACCTCGAATCGCTGGCGGCACCCGAGCGGCGGAACCTTCGGGCCAGGTGGTGGGCCCTGAAGGAAGCGGTCGCCAAGGCCAGCGGTGACGGGCTGGCGGGGGAGGACGGAATCCCCGTGGTTGCCGGGGACCGACGCCACCGGTTGCTCGGCGACCAAGGTACCCAAACCATTGAGCTTGATTCGGGAACACCAGACACCCGTGGCAACTTGCTGCCAAGCTCCCTGCTGGGCAGCATCGTCTGGGCTCCCGGGGCCACAGCCTGAGAGCAAAAACGCGGGGGCGCTCGCCGGAATGGCGAACGCCCCCGCGTGGGGCAATGGCACTGAAGTGAATCAGCCCTTGACCGAGCCGCTCATCAGCCCGCCGACAAAGTACTTGCCCAGCAGGATGTAGACGACCAGCGTCGGCACCGAGGCGATCAACGCACCCGCCATGGATGCCGCGTAGTCGGTGAGCTGGCCGCCGGCCAGGAAGCTCAGGGCGATCGTGACAGGCCCGTTGCGTCCGGAGGAGAAGAAGGCCGCGAACAGGTAGTCGTTCCAGGCGGAGGTGAACTGCCAGATCAACACGACGACGAAACCCGGTGCGGAGATTGGGAAGATCACCGAGGCGTAGGTGCGCAGGATTCCCGCCCCGTCCATGCGGGCCGCCTCGATGAGTTCGGAAGGAACCGATTCGTAGTAGTTGCGGAAGATCAGCGTACAGATCGGCAAGCCGTAGACGATGTGCAGGACCAGCAGCGAGGGGATGCCTTGCGGCACCCCGATGTCGCTCATCAGCTGGGTCAGCGGAATCATGACGGCCTGGTAGGGGATGAACATGCCAAAGAGGATCAGCGTGAACACCACGTTGGCGCCGGGGAAACGCCACTTGGAGAGCACATAGCCGTTGATGGAGCCCAGTGTCGCCGAAATGATGGCCGCCGGAATCACCAGTGCGAAGGTCCTGCCCAGGGCCGGGGCCAGGGTGGTCCAGGCCTTGGACCATCCGCCGGTTTCCCAAGTGGTGGGCAGGAACCATGCCCGGGACGGATCCGCGTCTGCGGTGCCCTTGAAACTGGTGATGAACAGGACATAGGCGGGGATCAGGACCACGATCACGAAAAGCAGCAGCAACGCGTACTTCAGGGTGCGGTTGATGCGGCGGCGCCCGGAGTTCGGGGCGCTCGCCGCGGGCAGCGGTGCCGGTGCCGAGGATCGGTCAAGGATCGAGGTGGCCATTAGCGCTTCTCCGCTCGCGAGGTGTACATGAGGTAGGGAACCACGACCAGTGCCACGAGCACCAGCAGGATCATGCCGATCGCCGCGGCATCGGCGTAGTCGCTGCCGATGTACTTGACCCACATCATGGTCGCCGGGACCTGCACGGCGTAGGTGTTGGCGTCGGGGACGATGGCGCGGATCAGGTCGAAGAGCTTCAGCGACATGTGACCGATGATGATGACCGCCGAAAGCATGACGGGGTTCAGCTGCGGGAAGATCACATGTCGGTAGAGCTTCCATTCGCTGCAGCCGTCAATGCGTGCCGCCTCGCGCAGTTCCTCGGGGATGCCCCGGAAGCCGGCCAGGAAGAGGGCCATGACGTATCCGGAGAGTTGCCAGATGGCAGGGACGGCGATGGCGGCAATGCCCCAGGTGGGGTTGGACCACCAATCGTTCTGCATGAATCCCAGGCCCACCGAATCGAGCAGCCGGTTCAGGCCCGTCGTGCGTTCACCGCCGGGCTGGTCGGTCTGGAGGCTGGAGAGCAACCAGCGCCACACCACACCCGAGGCAATGAACGAGACGGACATGGGGAAGAGGTACACGGCGCGGAAGAATCCCTCGCCCTTGGCCGGTTTGTCCAGCATCCAGGCCCAGAGGAAACCGAAGATCAGCGTTCCGGCGAGGAAGACGACGGTGAGGATCAGCAGGTTCCACAGCGAGTGCTGGAAGTTCGGGTCGGCCAGCAGGTTGGTGTAGTTCGAGAAGCCGACGTAGTCGTCGCTGGGCTTGGCGGTGTGCTGGTTGGTGAGACTGACACGGAAGTTCTCAATGATGAGCCAGTAAACGAAGACGCCAATGAGGATGATGGTGGGTGTCAGGAGCAGCAGTCCCGGTCCCCAATGTTTTACGCGCGTAAACATGGTTTCCTTTCGAAAGAAAATGGCGTCTCAGACATTTGGGGGCGGTATCGCCAACCGTGTTGGCTCTGACCGCCCCCAACTGCGTGGTGGTGTGTGCTTACTTGCCGAACTTCTCTGCGGTTGCGGCAGCGGAATCCTGCAGCGCCGCAACGTTGGTGTCGCCGCCGAACTTGCTCACTGCGGTGCTGAGCTCGTTGAGCCATGCCAATGGCACCGCGGCGCCGTGGGCCAGCGAGGAGACGATCTTGTCCTGCGAGAAATCGGTGATGGCGCTCTTTTGGTAGTCGGAGAAATCATCGGTCACAGCCGTCGTGTTGGCCGGAATCGATCCCTTGGCCTTGTTGAAGGCGGTCTGGCCCTCGGCCGAACCGATCGTGGTCAGCCAAGCCTTGGCTCCGGCCGGGTTGGGGGCGCCAACCGGCAGGGTGAAGGAGTCCGCGAGGAAGTTGAAGACACCCTGGGTTCCCGGCATCGGGAAGTAGGCGTAGTCGGTGCCTGCCACATCGCCGTCCTGGGCGAACTTGGCTTCGGCCCAGTCACCCATGAGGTTGTAGGCTGCGGCACCGTCCTGGACCAGCTGCGTGGCAGGTGCCCAGTCGCTGAGTGAATCGCGGTCGGTGTTGGTGTAGCTCAGGACCGTCTTGTAGGACTCGATCGCCTTGGTGACATCCGCGCCCTTCCAATCGGTCGCACCGTCCCAGAGCCCGTTGTAGCCATCGACGCCGAGGCTGGAGAGCAGGACGTTCTCAAAGAGCTGCACCTGGGTCCAGGATCCGGCGACTGCCAACGGGGTCTTGCCGCTTTCCTTGACCTTTTCTAGGTCGGCAATCCAGGCGTCCAGGCTTTCGGCGGGCTTGGTCGGGTCCAATCCGGCATCCTTCAGCACATCGACGTTGGCCCAGACGACGTTTGAACGGTGGACGTTGGAAGGAACCGAGTAGATCTTTCCATCGACGGTGAGCCGGTCGATCAGGTCCTTGGGGAACTGGTCGGTGAGCTTGTTGTCGGCGTAGAAGCCGGTGAGATCCTCAAGCTGTTCGGCATCGATGTAGTCCTGCAGCTCTGCGCCGGCGTGGGCCTGGAAGGAATCCGGCGGGGTTCCGGCCTTCAGCTGGGCTGCCAGCACGCTCTTGGCCTGGGTTCCTGCACCGCCTGCGACAGCCAGGTTGTCGAACGTCAGGTTTGAATAGTCCTCGTTGAAGACCTTGACTAGGGCGTCAAGTCCGACCTTCTCGGAACCGTCGGCCCACCAGGTGAACACGCCAACGTTGCCTGTGGCCTCGCTGGCGGGGGCGCCCGATTCAGTCGGCGTTTCGGCGCCACCGCCACATCCGGCGAGGGTGAGTCCCAATGTTGCGGCCGCTGCAATGAGCGTAAGACGACGGCGCATATCTGCCTCCATGAGTTGTTTGAAAATGTGAGAAATTGTCGAGCGGTGTGCTCGTGATCACCTAATGGTTACCCGCATCACACTTTGTCGTCAACTACTTAACGCAAACTTTCTTGAATCGTTGGCGGAAGTGGCGCCACGAATGAAGGAACTTGACCTCGGCGCAGGACAAGTGCCGCGGCTCCGAGGGCCTCGGCTCGATCACCAAGCAAGGCCATGCAGACCGCAGTGTTCTCGCCAATCACCGGGATGGCATGGCGTAACAAGCCCCGACGGATGGGCTCCAAAAGGATTTCGCCTAGGGGGGCAAGCGGGCCGCCGACGACGATGACTTCGGGACTGAGCAGGTTTGCGACGTTGGCCAGGGCGTGGCCCACCGCCGATCCGAGATCTCCAATGATTCGCAGCGTTGCGGAATCCCCCGCGTGGGCCCGCTCAATGATGCTCTCGATCGTGATCGGAACGCCCTCCGCGCGGCTCAGGAGCTCGATGATGATGCCGGTGGAGGCAACCGTCTCGAGGCATCCGCGGTTGCCGCAGCGACAGATGAGCCCCTGATCGAAGATCGTTGAGTGCCCGATTTCTCCCGTGACCCCGATGCTTCCGTAATGCAGGGCGCCATTGAGGATGAGCCCGGATCCGATGCCGCTGCCGATCTTGAGAAAACAGAGGTTCGCGCAGACCTGGTGCTCGCCCCAGGTTATTTGCGCCAGAGCACCCAAATTTGAATCATTGTCAATGAATACGGGCAAATCGAGCGCCGCCTGAAGTTGGGATGCAATGTCAATCCCCACCCATTCCGGGAGTATCGCACCGCGGATGACGGTCATGGTTCTGTGGTCAATGGGTCCGGGGATGCCGATTCCCGCGCCCAGCAACTGGCTGTGTTCGATGCCGAGATCCGCGCGGAGTTTTTTGAGCATGCCGGCGGCGATGGAAATGCTTTCCTCTGCGCGGTGACCCACCGGCAGCGCGGTATGTTCCTCGCCCAGAAGGCGGAATCCGGAGCGCGCGAGCACCACCCGAACGTGGCTGCGGCCAAAGTCGATGCCAACGGCTACGTCGGCCGCATCAATGACGCTGACGCCTATCGCGCGGCGCCCCGAGCTGGTGGTGGGGGAGGCCTCAGCGCGATTCGCCGCCACCAGGCTCTTGACGATATTTGAGATGGTGGCGGTGGAAAGCCCTGTCGCGCGGGCCAATGCGGCCTGGGTCAGAGTTCCGTGGTTGCGCAACACCGACAGGACGCGTTCTTCGTTGAGTTCGCGTAGTGCCGACTGTGAGCCGGGGTTTGTCCCGCCGAGGGAGTTGCGTTGATCTGCACTCATGCCTAGTAGCGTGCGTTACGGATGCACTTGTGGTCAAGAGTTGAACGCAAGATTAATCGATGGTGTTTTTTCTTGAATGAAAAATCGTCGATTCCTGGGTGGGTCAAAACGTGCGCCCCGGGACAGGACTGTAGTAGGAATGGACCCAAGGCCCATCTGGTCGGGCGCCCGCCGGCACTATGAGGAGAATGGCAGATGACGAGTCCGGATCTTGGCTATTGGCCGCCCGATGACGGCGAATATCGTCGCTCGGAAGTCTCGTCATTCATTGGGACGGGGGACTTGGTTTGGGAACGCGTCATCGTGGATGTGCTGCGCTGGGGAGTGAAGACGGCGAGCGGCTTCACGGTGAGTTCAACTTCTTCGGTGAGGCAGGGCGACCGTGTAGACGTCACGGCGCGACTGTTCGGCCTCAGCGTCGTTGAACCGGTGGAAGTCGTCTCCGTCGTGGACGAGCCGGGGCGAGTCGGATTCGCCTACCGAACCCTGCCGGGACATCCCGTTTGCGGTGAGGAGGCATTTGTTGTGAGCCGCGACGGCGATGAAGTGCACCTCACCGTGCGATCCCTCACCCGGGCGGCGCCACAGCAACCTTGGCGGGCTCTGTTCCCGGTGCTTCTTATCGTGCAGAGAATCGTACGCTGGAGATACCTCCGCGCACTGCGTTAACCTCCCTCGCGGCGAGACGGCAGGGCCTTGGGCGAACCGGCGCGGAGAATTCCAACCGGATCCGCGTGGCCATCTCTCCAGTGTTTCGCCACCCGGTCCACGCAATCGCCCTCGAGCAGTGCCCTGAGTCGGAGTTCGACAAGGAACTTCTCCGTTGCCGCGAGGTCCTGGACCACGCTGCCCTCGTTCTCCCGCCACTGATTCCGGGCAAGCGCAACGCGGGCCGCCGCCCGGGAATCTTTGTTCCCAAGGGGCGGCCCGTGGCGTGCTGCAACGGCTGGTTCGTGGTTACGGGACCAGGATGACCTTTCCGGTGGTGGCGCGGGATTCGAGGGCCGTGTGGGCTGCCCCCGCCTCGGCCAGCGGGAAGCGTGCGCCGATGCGGACATCGAGCTTGCCGGCGGAGACCAGTTCAAAGAGCTCGCCGGAGCGCCAGCGTCGCTCTTTGGCATCCAGCAGGAAGTCGGCGACCTTGGGACGGGTCACGGTCAGCGAACCGTGGGCGTTCAGGCGCTGCAGGTCAAAGGGCGGTACCTGGCCCGAGGCCCCGCCGAAGAGCACCAGGGTGCCGCGGATCTTGAGGGCCCCCAGGGAATCGTCGAAGGTGTCCTTGCCGATGCCGTCGTACACGGCATCGACTCCCTTCCCGCCGGTGATCTCGCGGACGCGCGTGGGGACCTCGTCGTAGGACAGGACGTGGTCGGCGCCGGCGGCTCGCGCCAGTTCGGCCTTTTCCTCGGTCGAGGTGGTGGTGATGACGGTGGCCCCGCGCAGCTTCAGCAGCTGGATCAACAGCAGCCCCACACCGCCGGCTCCGGCATAGGTGAGCACCGTGTCGCCCGGTTGCACGTTGTAGCTGGAATTGATCAGGTAGTGGGCGGTGATGCCCTGCAGCGGCAGCGCCCCGGCGGTTTCCAGCGAAACGTTCTCCGGGACGGGAAGGGCCTTGTCGGCATCCAGCAGCGTGTGGGTGGCATAGGTCTGGGACCCCTCGGTGGTGGTCACCCGGTCGCCGACGGCGAAATCGGTGACGCCCGCGCCGATAGCCTCGACGGTGCCGGCACATTCGCTGCCCGGGGTGAAGGGGTATCGGACGTTGTACACGCCCGAGCGCTGGTACGTCTCGATGAAGTTCACGCCGACTGCGGCGACCTTGACCAGCAGCTGTCCGGGTCCGGGGGAGGGAATCGGGGACGCAACATACTCGAATACTTCGGGTCCACCGGCCTGGCGGGCGATAATTGCATGGGAACTCACGTGTGGGACTCCTTGGGTCTGCTCTTGTGCTTTGTTTCCACCCTAGCGTTCGGGGCCCGTGGGGCCCGTTCCCCGGGCGGCGATGTTGCCTTGTGGCTCCCCAGGAAATGAATATTTATTAGCTATCATGCATAAATGCGTAGTAGGGTTGATTCATGACGATTTCAGTAGCTGTATCCGGAGCCAGTGGGTATGCCGGCGGCGAGGTCTTGCGCTTGCTGGCCAACCACCCCGACGTGACCATCGGTGCGATCACCGCCCACTCGAATGCCGGGCAGCGACTGGGCGAGCTCGCCCCGCACCTGCATTCCCTGGCCGACCGAAT
The DNA here is from genome assembly GCF_046714615.1 of Paeniglutamicibacter sp. Taxonomy (NCBI): domain Bacteria; kingdom Bacillati; phylum Actinomycetota; class Actinomycetes; order Micrococcales; family Micrococcaceae; genus Paeniglutamicibacter; species Paeniglutamicibacter sp. The sequence continues at coordinate 16,144 of NZ_JBKKAP010000093.1, read as the reverse complement.
CCTGGTCGAGACCACCGTCGAGCAGCTGAGCGGCCACGACGTCGTCTTCCTTGCCCTGCCGCACGGGCACAGCGCCGAAATTGCCGCCCAGCTTCCTGCGGACACCCTGGTCATCGACGCCGGCGCGGACCACCGCCTCGAATCCCCGGAGGCCTGGGAAAAGTTCTACGGCTCGTCCCACGCCGGCACCTGGCCCTACGGCCTGCCGGAGCTGCCCGGTGCCCGGGCCCTGCTCGTCGGCGCCAAGCGCATCGCGGTGCCCGGTTGCTACCCGACCTCCGTCCAGCTGGCCCTCGCGCCGGGCTTTGCCGCCAACCTCCTGGAACCCGACGACGTGGTCGTGGTTTCCGCCTCGGGAACCTCCGGCGCCGGAAAGAGCGCCAAGGTGAACCTCATTGGCTCCGAGGTCATGGGTTCCATGAACCCCTACGGCGTGGGTGGATCCCACCGCCACACCCCGGAGATGGAACAGGGCCTGTCCAAGGCAGCCGGCGTTCCGGTGACGGTGTCCTTCACCCCGACCCTGGCACCGATGCCCCGCGGCATCCTCACCACCGCGACCGCCAAGGTCAAGTCGGGCGTGGACGAGGCAACGCTGCGCGCCGCGTGGACAGCTGCCTACAAGGACGAGCCGTTCGTGCACGTGCTGCCCGAGGGCCAGTGGCCCGCAACCTCCTCGGTCATGGGCTCCAACCACGCGCAGATCCAGTTGGCGTTCGACCCGCACGCGGGCCGCGTGATCGTCTCCGCCGTCATCGACAACCTCACCAAGGGCACCGCCGGCGGTGCCGTCCAATCCATGAACATCGCCCTGGGCCTGAACGAAACCGCCGGCCTGGCACTTGAAGGAGTAGCACCGTGAGCAACGCACCAATGGGTATCACCTTCCCCGCAGGCTTCAGCGCCTCGGGCATCACCGCCGGACTCAAGGCCTCGGGAAACCCCGACCTGGCATTGGTGCGCAACAACGGCCCGCGCTTTGACGCAGCTGCAGTGTTCACCTCCAACCGCGTGGCCGCGGCCCCGGTGCACTGGTCGCGCCAGGTCATCTCCGACGGCCGGGCCGACGCCGTGGTGCTGAACTCCGGCGGCGCCAACGCCTGCACCGGCCCCGAAGGCTTTGCCAACACCCACGCCACCGCCGAATACGTCGCCACGGTCCTGGGCGTTTCCAGCGGGGACGTGCTGGTCTGCTCCACCGGGCTGATCGGAGAGCAACTGCCCATGGAGAAGATCCTGCCCGGCGTGGACGCGGCTGCCGCGGCACTGGGGACGGGCAACGAGTTCGACGGGGGAGCGGCGGCAGCCGCCGCCATCATGACCACCGACACCGTGAGCAAGCAGGCAGGGTTCACCGGCACCGGGTACGGCATCGGTGCCATGGCCAAGGGCGCGGGCATGCTCGCCCCCGGGCTGGCCACGATGCTGGTGGTCATCACCACCGACGCGGTCCTGGAATCCGCCCAGCTCGACGCCGCGCTGCGCGAGGCCACCCGCGTCAGCTTCGACAGGGCCGACTCCGATGGCTGCATGTCGACCAACGACACCGTGATCCTGATGTCCTCCGGTGCCAGCGGCACCACCCCCGACGAAACCGAATTCACCGCCGGACTGACCGAGGTCTGTGTCGGGTTGGCCAAGGCGCTGATTTCCGACGCCGAGGGCGCCGCCCACGAAATCACCATCCGCACCTTCAATGCAGCCACCGAGGACGACGCGGTGGAGGTCTCCCGGACCGTGGCGCGCTCCAACCTGTTCAAGACCGCGATCTTCGGCCAGGACCCCAACTGGGGCCGGGTGCTCTCCGCAGTGGGGACCACCCAGGCCGCCTTCGAGCCGGACGAGCTGAACGTGTCCATCAACGGCGTCCAGGTCTGCCGCAAGGGCGGGGTAGGCGAGGACCGCAACCTCGTGGACCTGGCAGGCCGCAACGTCCTGGTGGAAATCGACCTCAACGCCGGCATGCAGGAAGCCAGCCTGTGGACCAACGACCTGACCCACGACTACGGCCACGAGAATTCGGCCTACAGCAGCTAGGCGACGGCAGCGCCCCGTGGGGGGTGGCGGGATTCGAACCCGCCCCCCACGGGGCACCACCACTTGGCTCAATCGTTTCAGTGAGGAAGCACCTAAGAGCATGTCTGAGAACAAACCCACGCCAACGCCCATGGACGTGGCACAGCGCAAGGCCGAGGCCCTGATCGAGGCACTGCCCTGGATCCAGCGCTTTGCCGGAACCACCATGGTGATCAAATACGGCGGCAACGCCATGATCAACGAGGAGTTGCGCCGCGCCTTTGCCGAAGACATCGTCTTTTTGCGCCATGTGGGCATCAACCCGGTGGTCGTGCACGGGGGAGGCCCGCAGATCAACTCCATGCTGGCCCGACTGGGCATCACCTCCGAATTCAAGGGCGGGCTGCGCGTCACCACCCCCGAGGCCATGGACGTGGTCAGGATGGTGCTCACCGGCCAGGTGCAGCGCGAACTCATCGGCCTGATCAACTCCCACGGCCCCTACGCCGTGGGACTCTCCGGCGAAGACGGCGCCCTGCTCCGTGCCGTGCGCACCGGCACCTACATTGCCGGACAGCACGTTGACCTGGGACTCGTGGGCGAGGTGACAGGGGTCAAGCCCGACCAGATCCTTGATTTGCTCGCGGCAGGGAAGATCCCGGTGGTCTCCACCGTGGCACCGGAGGTCGACGAGAAGGACAACCCCACCGGGCAGGTGCTCAACGTCAACGCCGACACCGCCGCCGCGGCCCTGGCCAGCGCCCTGGGCGCCTCCAAGCTGGTGATCCTCACCGACGTGGAGGGGCTGTATGCGGCATGGCCCGACAGGACCTCGCTGATCTCCTCGCTGGATTCCGAGCAGCTGCGCGCCCTGATGCCCAAGCTCGAATCGGGGATGATCCCCAAGATGGCCGCCTGCCTCAAGGCCGTGGACGAAGGCGTGGGCCAGGCCCACATCGTCGACGGCCGCCAACCACACTCCATGCTGCTGGAGGTCTTCACCTCCGCCGGCGTCGGAACCCAAATCATTCCGAAGGACAAGGCATGAACGAGATCATTGAACAGGAAACGGGAGCCCTGGGCGTCCTGGCCGGCAGCGAGCTGCTGGCCCGCTACAACCACTCGCTGCTGGGCGTCTTCGGCACCCCGCAACGGGTGCTGGTGCGCGGGGCCGGATGCCACGTGTGGGACGCCGACGGCAAGGAATACCTTGACCTGCTCTCCGGGATCGCCGTCAACGCCCTGGGCCACGCCCACCCGCTGCTCACCTCGGTGATTTCCTCCCAGCTGGCAACCCTGGGACACATCTCCAACTTCTTCACCAGCCCCACCCAGATCGCGCTCGCCGAAAAGCTCCTGGCGCTCAGCGAGGCACCTGCAGGTTCCAAGGTGTTCTTCACCAACTCGGGCGCCGAGGCAAACGAGGCGGCCTTCAAGCTGGCACGCCGCAACGCCGGCACGCCCGAGGTTCCACGCACCAAGATCATCGCCCTCGAGCACGCCTTCCACGGCCGCACCATGGGCGCACTCGCCCTGACCTGGAAGCAGGCCTACCGCGAACCCTTCGAACCGCTTCCCGGGGGAGTCCAGTGGATTCCGGCAGGGGACATCGAGGCGCTGCGTGCCGCGGTCGACGAAACCACCGCCGCGGTGTTCATCGAACCGATCCAGGGCGAGGCGGGCGTCATTGAATTCGCCTCTGGCTACCTGCAGGCGGCACGGGACATCACCGCAGCTGCAGGCGCGCTGCTGGTCTTTGACGAGGTCCAGACCGGCATCGGCCGCACCGGCGCCTGGTTCGCCTCCGCCGGAGTCATCCCCGACGCCATGACCCTGGCCAAGGGCCTGGGCGGCGGATTCCCCATTGGCGCGATGATCGTCTTCGGCACCGAGGCCACCGGGCTGCTCACCCCCGGCCAGCACGGAACCACCTTCGGCGGAAACCCCGTGGCCACCGCAGCGGCCCTGGCCACCTTGCATGTCATCGAGTCGCAGGACCTCCTGGCGCAAGTGAGAAGCGTGGGCGAGGATGTGCGGGAGAAACTTGCCGCGCTGGAATTCGTCACGGCCGTCCGCGGCCAGGGGCTGCTCATCGGGCTTGACCTTGCCGCCGCAGTTGCCCCGGCAGTGGTGGGTGCGGCACTCGAGGCAGGGTTCATCATCAATGCCCCGGGCCCGAACACGCTGCGCCTGGCACCTCCCCTGATCGTCACCACCGAACAACTCGACACCTTCGTAGCAGCGCTGCCGGCACTTTATGCCGCGGCCGTTGCCGGCATCCAGGAATAGGACCACAACCATGACCATCTCAGTTCGCCACTTCCTGACCGACCTTGACCTCACCCAGGCCGAACAGACCGAGGTCCTCGACCTGGCAGTGGCCATGAAGAAGGACAAGTACGGCTACAAGCCGTACGCCGGACCGCAGACGGTGGCGGTGTTCTTCGACAAGACCTCCACCCGCACCCGGGTGTCCTTTGCCGCGGGCATCGCCGAGCTTGGCGGCTCCCCGCTGATCATCAACTCCGCCGAGTCGCAGCTGGGCCACAAGGAGTCGATTTCCGATTCGGCCAAGGTCCTCGAGCGCATGGTCTCCACCATCGTGTGGCGCACCTATGCCCAGGCCGGCCTGGAGGAAATGGCCGAGAACTCGAACGTCCCGGTCATCAACGCCCTCTCCGACGACTACCACCCGTGCCAGCTGCTGGCCGACCTGCTCACCGTGCGCGAGCACAAGGGCGCGCTGGCCGGCCTGTCCATGGCCTACCTGGGCGACTCGGCCAACAACATGGCCAACTCATACCTGCTGGCCGGAGTCACCGCCGGGATGCACGTGCGCATCGCCGGCCCCGAGGGCTACCTGCCGGCCGCGGGGATCATCGCGGCGGCCGAGGCGCGCGCCGCGGAAACCGGCGGCTCCGTGACTGTCACCACCGACGCCGCAGCGGCCCTGGCCGGCGCGGACGTGGTGGCCACCGACACCTGGGTTTCCATGGGCCAGGAAGACGAGAAGGCCGAACGCATGGAGCTGTTCCGCGACTATGCCGTGGATTCGGCGGCCATGGCCCACGCGGACAAGGACGCCGTGGTGCTGCACTGCCTGCCGGCCTACCGCGGCTACGAGATCTCCGCGGACGTCATCGACGGACCCCAGTCGGTCGTCTTTGACGAGGCCGAAAACCGCGTCCACGCCCAGAAGGCCATCATGGGCTGGCTGATGGCCAAGTCGAACCTGGCCCAGGTGCCGGGAGTGAACTCGAACCGATGAGCACTCCCGCATCGTTCCAGCCCACGACGAAGATCGCGCGCCAGGCGCGGGTCAGCGCCATCCTCTCCACCCGCACCGTGCGTTCGCAGGCCGAGCTGGTGGCCCTGTTGGCAGAGGACGGCATGGCCGTCACCCAGGCCACGTTGTCGCGCGACCTGGTGGAACTGGGTGCGGTGCGTGTGCGCGGGGCCGACGGGGGACTTGTCTACGCCGTGCGCCAGGAGGGCGGGGACCGCAGCCCCCAGATCGGTGTCGGCCAAGAGGTGCACGATGCCAAACTGGCCAAGCAGTGCGCCGAATTGCTGATTACGGCCGAGGCCTCAGGCAACATCGTGGTGTTGCGCACCCCGCCGGGTGCGGCAAATTTCCTGGCCCTGTCCATCGACCATTCCACGATGCCGCAGATCCTTGGGTGCATTGCCGGCGACGACACCGTCATGCTGGTGACCCGCGACGTCGACGGCGGGGCCGAGGTGGCAGCGCGCTTCCTGGCGCTGGCCGACCCGCAGTAGCGAAAGCGACCAGTCGCACGATCGCCTGACTCCAGGAGGCAAGGATGGATCCTTCCAAGAAGGCAGCAATACTCGGTGCAGTCTTGGCGGCACTCATCTTGCTGGCGATCCTCGCCGGCATCCTCGTCGGCACAAGCGGCATGCTCACCGGTGGCAGTGCACCGGGGGCCGGTCCCGCGGAGGGCCTGGCGCTCCCGGCGCCCCTCGCGGCTACCAGTCGGTAGCCCTTGTGGATGCCCGGCCCTTGTGCAACCATTTTGTTGCACAAGGGCTTTGCGTTTTCTGAGGGGAAGCACATGGACACCAAGCGCCAGGATGCCATCGAGGCAACCATTGACATCAATTCCACGGCCGAATCCGTCTGGGAGCTGATCAGCGAACCGGGATGGTTCGTCAACGGCGGGGCGGTCACGACGCATCGGATTGAAACCGAGGGCGCCTTCTCAACCGTTTACGACGCAATCTATGGAAAATTCGAATTCGAGACCGTCACCCTCGATGCCCCGCGCTACGCTGCGTTCCGTACCCTGGGCGGACACGAGTGGGACGACCCGGTCCCCAACACGCTCGTTGAATTCTGGATCGAACCCACACATTCCGGCGCGGTAAGGCTGAGGGTCATGGAAACCGGATTCTCCGCATTCGATGCCGATGAGCACGGGCATGCCATTAGCGCCAACACCCGGGGCTGGGAAGCCGAGATGCTCGCGGCGGAGCGTTATTTGGGCGGAAAATGATTGGGCAGCCGGAAGCGGCCGCGACCCAATTGATTTTTGCCGCCCTCTCGGACGCCACCCGGCGCCGGATGCTCAAGCTACTGGGCGACGAAGCGATCAGTGCCTCGCGGCTGAGTGCGCCGCTGGGTATCAGCCGGCAGGCCACGGCCAAACACCTCAGGATCCTTGTCGATGCCGGGCTCGCCACGAGCCGCCGCTACGGCAGGGAGATCGTTTTTGAATTGGTCCTGGACGGGCTGGATCCGGCGACCGACTACATTGGCGGCTTGCAGTTCGGAGCGGAAGCGCAGTTGACCGAAGTGGCCGAGTCGGGCTGAGCCCGTGCGCCTGGATTCGCGTGCCGCAGCGACCGGCCCAATCCCGCAAAGACCTCAGGGGATCCCCGCGCAGATTGCGCGGGGATCCCCTGAGGAAAGTCATGCGCGGCCGGTGGGCCGGTGCGCGCTATGGCCCGTGGACGAGCTCGCTGTCGGTGCGCGGGGTGTCGAAGGCCTTGTGGAATGCGGCTTCAACCTCGTCGTTGTAGGCAACCAGCACCACCCGGTGAATCGATGTCGAGTGCAGGTACATTTCAAACCAATCGTGGATGGCCCGGGCGGCGATCGCGGCAACATCCACCGGGTCCCAGCCGTAGGCCCCTGCCCCGATGGCAGGAAACGCCACGCTGGTGGCGCCCAGGCGTGAAGCGACGTAGAGGGAATTGGTGAAGCACTGTGAAAGCGTCTTGGGGTTGGTCTGCCCCACGTGGCGGTTCGGGCCGGGGGAGTGGATGACCCACTTGGCGGGAAGGTCGCCGGCGCCGGTGGCCAACGCAAGTCCCGAGGCGATTCCGTCGGGGTGGGTCGTGGCCCTCAGCTTCCGGCATTCGGCCAGCAGGGCGGGGCCGGCGGCCGCGTGGATCGCGTCATCGACGCCGCCGCCACCGAGCAAGGATGGATTTGCAGCATTGACGATCGCATCGACCTTTAGTTTGGTGATGTCTCCACGCACGATGTCGATATGCATTTCTTGCTCCTGTCAGTGATCCAGAACACCTGATTAACACCACGATACGCGTCAGTCCCGATCTTGTGGAGGGCCCCACAGCGGATTCTCAGGTGTGACTAGCGCAAAGCCGAAAAGACGGCCAAAAACCGGGCCTCGGGGGCCTTGTGTGACACCGGCGGGAGGCGCGGGTCTAGGTTGGTTCGGGGTGCTCCGGGCGTGGCCGGAAAACGGTGCCGCGTGGTGCCGGGGAAGGGACCGGCACCGGGCGTATAGTGCCCGGGATCCGCACAGACCCGCGGTGACAGGCCCGACTCCTAGAGGTATTCCTCGATCACTGCCTTGAACTCGGGCAGGTCGAACATCTGGGCGACGGCCAAGGCATTTTGGGCGCCGAGGCGAGGGTCCGCGCCGTTGGCCAACAGGATCCGGGTCAGCGGTTCGTTCTTGCGGAACACCGCGCAGGTCAGGGCGCCCTGGCCCTTGTCGTTGAGGCGGTTGATGTCGGCGCCGCGCTCGAGCAGGCCGGAGACGGTCTCGTCGTGGCCGTTGTAGGCAGCCAGGATCATCAAGGTGTCGCCCTTGGCGTCGGTCAGGTCCGCAGGGATTCCCTGGTCAAGGATGGCCATCAGCTTTTCGGTGTTTCCCTCGCGGGCCAGGTCGAAAATGGAGTGCAGGAACGCGAGCTCTTCTTCTGACAGCGCGTCGGGGGTGTTCGAATCGGTCATACCCAAATCGTACCGGGCTGCCACCCGGTGGGAGCTGGCGACATTAGGTGTGAATAATTATGTAGACTTATGAATAAGTATTAGACAGCCGGTGAGGCATCCAGGTACGGGGAACTGCCCTGCACTAGGATGGACACTGGATTTGGACACGTCGCGAACCGGCGCCCGGGACGGGTGCACGGAAGGATGAACATGGGATCGGCAACAAACGAAGGTGCACTCTGGGGCGGACGATTTGCCGGAGGCCCGGCGGACGCACTGGCGGCGCTGAGCAAGTCCACGCACTTTGACTGGCGACTTGCCCGCTACGACATTGCCGGATCCCGCGCCCATGCCCGCGTCCTGCACGCCGCCGGCTTGCTTGACCAGGCCGAGCTGGCCGGCATGATTGCGGCGCTGGACTCGCTGGAAGCCGATGTCGTCTCCGGCGCCTACGTTGCCTCCGACTCCGACGAGGACGTCCATGGATCCCTCGAGCGCGGACTGATCGAGCGCGCCGGAACCGCGCTGGGCGGCAAGCTGCGCGCCGGCCGCTCGCGCAACGACCAGATCGCCACCCTGGGCCGCATGTTCCTGCGCGACCACGCCCGCATCATTGCCCGCGGCGTCCTGGCCACCATTGACGCACTCATCGAGCAGGCCGAGGCACACCCCAACGCCGCCATGCCCGGACGCACCCACCTGCAGCACGCACAGCCGATCCTGCTCTCCCACCACCTGCTGGCCCACGCCTGGGCGATGCTGCGCGACGTCCAGCGCCTGGCCGACTGGGACAATCGTGCCGCGGTTTCCCCCTACGGTTCCGGTGCCCTGGCAGGCTCCTCGCTGGGCCTGGACCCCAACGCCGTGGCCACCGAACTCGGTTTCAACTCCGCGGTCTGGAACTCGATCGACGGCACCGCAGCCCGCGACGTGTTCGCCGAATACGCCTGGATTGCCGCGATGATCGGGGTGGACCTCTCCCGCGTCTCGGAGGAAATCATCCTCTGGGCCACCAAGGAATTCTCCTTCGTCACCCTCGACGACGCCTTCTCCACCGGCTCCTCGATCATGCCGCAGAAGAAGAACCCCGACGTGGCCGAATTGGCCCGCGGCAAGGCCGGGCGCCTGATCGGCAACCTCACCGGGCTGCTGGCCACGCTCAAGGCGCTGCCGCTGGCCTACAACCGCGACCTGCAGGAAGACAAGGAACCGGTCTTCGACGCGACCGACACCCTTGAACTGCTGCTCCCGGCGGTTTCGGGCATGATCGCCACGCTGAAGTTCAACACGCCGCGCATGGCAGAACTCGCACCCCTGGGCTTCGCCCTGGCCACCGACATCGCCGAGTGGCTCGTCCGCCAGGGCGTGCCGTTCCGCGAGGCGCATGAACTCTCCGGCGCCGCGGTGAAGCTGGCCGAGTCCAAGGGCGTCGAGCTGTGGGACCTGAGCGATGAGGAATATGCAGGGATCTCCGAGCACCTGACCCCGGAGGTCCGAACCGTGCTGTCCACCGAGGGCTCGCTGAATTCGCGCAGTGCCCAGGGTGGCACCGCCCCCTCGGCGGTCGCCGCACAGCTGGTGGCCTTGAAGGACGCGCTGGTTCCGGTGCGCGGCTACGCCGGCTAACGCACACCGATCCACGATCCCCAGGCGGAGCCCACCACATGGCGGGCTCCGCCTTCGTGATTTCCGGGTGCATCTGCGGATAGGGTGTGAGCATGAGTGAGCTCACACAACAGGACCTGACGACCAGGATCCTCACCTCCCTGTCGGCCCTACGCGCATTGGTGGCAACCGTGGACGCCACGGCCGCTGCCGAACCCAGCGCCCTGCCCGGATGGAAGCGCGCCCACCTTTTGGCCCACATCGACGGATTCGGCCGGGCTGCGACCCGCCAGCTGGACACCGCCGGCGCCGAGGAGCCCTTCCCGATGTATGACGGGGGAGTCGAGGGCCGGGGCGCGGCCATCGACATGACGGCGCTGATGCGTGCCGAGGCCTTGGTGGCGCGGACCGACGAGTCCCTGGCCGCACTGGATACCAGTATCCGTGGCATCAGCGCGGGGGAGTGGGACCTTGCCACGGGGTTCCGCGGCAGCGGCAGCGTCCACGACCTGTTTTATGCCATCTGGCGCGAACTGGTCATCCACTCCTCCGACCTGTTGCTGGCCCACTCGGTCGCCGACTGGGAACCGGCGTTCTGCGCCCACCTCTTCGATGAGCTCGCGGTGCGGGTGCCCGAGTCCAGGCGCTACATCCTTCAGCCGCACGGTGCCCAGCGCATTTCCCTGGGCGACGGGGACGACGTCACGGTGCTCAGCGGCACCGACTTCGACCTGGCCGCTTGGCTGGCCGGGCGCAAGCCGCTGGGGCCCGTGCAGGCCACGGCCGACGCGGACGGCGCCGATCTTCCGGAGCTGGGCCCCTGGCCCTCCGGGCTGAAGAAGGCCCGCAACTAGCCTGGTATCCCGGGAGACGGCGGAGTGGTGATGGGCGTGCGCGATGAATTGCTGCGGCTGCCGTCACTGGAATTGGCACCGCACCTGCTCGGCGCCCACGTCTCCTCCTTCATTGGCGGGCGGTTGGTGGTGGTTCGCCTGACCGAAGTGGAAGCCTACGGCGGCGCCCTGGACCCCGGGTCCCACGCCTACCGCGGAAAGACTGCACGCAATACCGGGCTCTTCGGCCCGCCGGGCACCGCGTACGTGTACTTCACCTACGGGATGCACCATTGCGCCAACGTGGTGTGCGGGCCCGAGGGGACCGCCTCGGCAGTGCTGATGCGCGCCGGCGAGGTCGTCTCCGGCCGCGAAACGGTGCTGACCCGCCGGGGGAACCCGAAGAGCCCGGAGGCGAAGCTGCTCAGCGGGCCGGCTCGGCTGGCCCAGGGACTGGGACTGACGCTGGAACAGAACACGGTACGCTTCCGCAACGTAACCGCCGGGCCGCCGGGTCCCGGGCTGGGCCTGGAGAATCTTTCCGTTTCCCCGACCGGCTACCTGGCCGGTCCGCGCACCGGGGTGGCGGGAGCAGGGGGCGGAGAAGAGTACCCGTACCGCTTCTGGCTCCCGGGCGAGCCCAGCGTCTCGCCGTACCGCAAGGCGGCGGCGCGCAAGGCACGCGACGGATGGGACTAGACTTGTCGGGTGAATCCAGAGCCTGAAACCATAAGCGACCTCCTTGACCGACTGTGCGAAATCGTTCCCGATTACCCCAGCGCAGGGATTTCGTTCAAGGACCTGACCCCGGCCTTCGCCGACGCGGCGGGACTGCGCCGCATGGTCGATGAGATCGTCGCCCCCTTTGCCGGACAGTTCGACGTCATCGCCGGGCTCGAGGCCCGCGGCTTCGTGCTGGCTGCAGCCGCGGCCTACGCCACGGGAACCGGCATGGTGACAGTGCGCAAGGCGGGAAAGCTGCCGCGGCCGGTGCACCGCGACGAATACACCCTGGAATACGGCACCGGGACCCTGGAACTGCACCGCGACGATGTCGCCCCCGGCACCCGGGTGCTGATCCTGGATGACGTGCTTGCCACCGGCGGCACCGTCGGCTCCGCCGCCCGGCTCCTGGACATGGTCGGCGCCAAGGTCATCGGGGTCGGTGTGGTCCTTGAGCTGCAGGACCTGGGCGGGCGCGAAAAGCTCTCCGGCTTGCAGGTCCATTCGCTCCAGCTCGTCTAGCAACACCCGCCTGCCGCCGCCGGAGCGGTCGCCCCATGGCGTCCTGTCAAATACCCGGTGCGACAGAGCGTAAACTGGTCTGTCCACGATTTGTTTCATCAGGGAGTGCTGAATGCCAGAGTCCACGACCGTTCAACCGGAGCTCGAAGCCGAACGCAACTACGTTTCGATGCTCTACACCCGCTTGGATGAACTGCGTGCCGAAAAGCACGAGCAGTTGACCCGCACCCGCCGCGGCGGGGCGCAGGGATCCATCCAGAACGTGTCAGAACGCGACTCCTTCGCCGCACTGTACGAAGACCGCCTGGCGCAGCTGAACGCCGTGGAAGACCGGCTGGTCTTCGGCCGGCTGGACCTGGACGAAGACGTGAACCGGTCCGGCGAGGAAGACGGTTCGCCGCGCTACATCGGCCGCATCGGCATGACCGACGAGGACCTCACGCGCCTGATGGTGGACTGGCGGGCCCCGGAGGCCGCGGCCTTTTACCAGGCCACCGCGCTGCACCGGCAGGGCGTGCGCCGCCGCCGGCACCTGATGCTGCGTGGCCGCACCGTGCTGGGAATCGACGACGAGGTCCTGGACACCGATCTCTTCGGCGAAAGCGACGACCTCCAGGGCGAGGGCGCGCTGATGGCGGCCTTGACCCAGAAGCGCACCGGGCGCATGGGCGACATCGTGGGCACCATCCAGGCCGAACAGGACCGCATCATCCGCGCGCCGCTGGCCGGGGTGCTGGTGGTCCAGGGCGGACCGGGCACCGGAAAGACCGCCGTGGCACTGCACCGCGCCGCCTTCCTGCTCTACGAACACCGCGAACGGCTCAAGAGCGCAGGCGTGCTGCTGGTCGGCCCGTCCTCCTCCTTCATGCGCTACATCGAACGCGTCCTGCCCTCCCTGGGCGAGACCGGCGTGGTCATGTCCTCGGTCGGAGAGCTGTACCCGGGCTTGCGCGCCGTGCCCGAGCACAACCGGGAGACCGCCCGCATCAAGGGCAAGGCCTTCATGGCCAAGGTCGTGGCCAAGGCCGTTTCCAACCGCCAGCGACTGCTGGCCGAGGACCGCCGCGTCGTGGTCGAGGGTACCCGGCTGGTGCTGACCCGCGGCCAGGTGCGCCATGCCCGCGAGAAGGCGCGCGCCTCCCGCAAGCCGCACAACGAGGCCCGCGAGGTGTTCACCAAGATCCTGGTGCGCGAGCTGGCCGAGCAGCTGCAGCAGGTCCTCGAGGATTCCGCGGGCAACGGCAATGCCGTGGACCGCAGCTACCTGGTCCAGGAAGTGCGCGAATCGCGCGATGTCCGCATCGCGTTGAACCTTTGCTGGATGCCGCTGACGCCGCAGTCGCTGCTGGAGGAACTCTTCGCCAAGGAAGACCTGCTCGCCGCAGCCGCGCCGCAGCTGAACGCCCGCGAGCTCAAGGCGCTGCACCGCGAGCCCGGGGCTCCCTGGACCGAGGCCGACGTGCCGCTGCTGGACGAGGCCGCTGACCTGCTCGGCGACTTCAAGGCCGTGGGCAACAAGGACGCCGGTGTCGAGGCGCAGCTCAAGCGCGACCTGGAAAACGCCGAGGCGACCCTGCGCAACGTCAACGAGATGCTCTTCAACGCCGGCATCGACGGGCTGGTCGAAGCCCAGGACCTGGCAGACATGAACCAGGAGACCGAGGCACGCCAAACTGCGGCCGAGCGTGCGGTGGCCGACCGCAACTGGGCCTACGGGCACGTGGTGGTCGACGAGGCCCAGGAGCTTTCCCCGATGCAGTGGCGACTGCTGATGCGCCGCTGCCCGCTGAAGTCCTTCACGGTGGTCGGGGACATTGCCCAGACCTCGTCGGCCTCGGGCGCCAGCAGCTGGGCCCAGGCCATGAAGCCGTTCGTGGCCCAGCGCTTCACCCTCGAGGAATTGACGGTCAACTACCGGACCCCCATGCAGATCGCCGCCGCCGCGACACGCGTTGCCCATGCCGCGGGGCTTAAGATCTCCACGCCCAAGGCCGTGCGCGAGGGCCAATGGCCGCCGCTGGTGGATCGCCTGGAAGTGGGCCAGTTGTTGCCCAAGTTGCGCGAGGTCCTGCCCGAAGAGGTCGCGATCGCCGATGGCGGACTGCTGGCGGTCATCGTGCCCGAGCCGCGCCTTGCCCAGGTTCGGTCCGCGGTGGTCGAGCAATATGGTCGCCGCGTGGGTAGCGGCTCGGGCGGACTGAGCCAGGACATCGTGGTGCTTGGTGCACGCGAGGCCAAGGGCCTGGAATTCGATGTGGTGCTTGTCCTTGAACCGCAGGAGTTGATCGATGAGGTCGAGGGCAGCGTCGGGGACCTGTATGTTGCGATGACCCGCACCACGCAGCGATTGCGCATTCTGGCCGAGGGCGCGATCCCGGCGGGCATCGACTCGGAAGCGTAATTCCGGGCGGAGACTGCTAATTTAGTAGGGTGTCTGAAATTGAGCAGAATCCCGCACTGTCGGGACAAAGTAATGATCCGTCGTTTGCCAACATCTGGCAGGAACTGAAGTGGCGTGGCCTGGTCCACGTGTCCACCGATGAAGCCGAGCTGGAAAAGGTGCTCTCCGAGGAGTCCATTACCTATTACTGCGGTTTCGACCCCACTGCACCTTCGCTGCACCTGGGCAACCTGGTTCAGCTGCTGAACATGCGGCGCCTGCAGCTGGCCGGCCACAAGCCCCTGGGCCTGGTCGGCGGGTCCACCGGCCTGATCGGTGATCCGCGCCAGACGGCCGAGCGTGTGTTGAACACCAAGGAAACGGTTGCCGAATGGGTGGGCAAGCTGCAGGCGCAGGTTTCCCGCTTCCTCTCCTTCGAGGGCGACAACGCCGCCCGCATGGTCAACAACCTTGACTGGACCGCCAGCCTGACCGCCATCGATTTCCTGCGCGAGGTCGGCAAGTACTTCCGCGTGGGCACCATGATCAAGAAGGAAACCGTTGCCGCCCGCCTGAACTCGGACGAGGGCATCAGCTACACCGAGTTCAGCTACCAGGTCCTGCAGGGCTACGACTACCTGAAGCTGCACCAGCTCTACGGTTGCTCCCTGCAGACCGGTGGCTCGGACCAGTGGGGAAACCTCACCAGCGGCACCGACTTGATTCGCAAGGTCGAGGGCAAGAGCGCGTACGCCTACGGCACCCCGTTGATCACCAACTCCGATGGCACCAAGTTCGGCAAGTCCGAAGGCAACGCCATTTGGCTGGATGCGGAGATGTGCAGCCCGTACACCTTCTACCAGTTCTGGCTGAACACCGCGGATGCCGACGCGATTTCCCGCTTGAAGGTCTTCACGTTCCTGACTCGTGCCGAGATCGAGGCACTGGAGCAGGAAGTTGCCGAGCGTCCGTTCGCCCGCAAAGCCCAGAAGGAACTGGCCTTCCTGGTGACGTCGCTGGTTCACGGCGTGGAAGCCACGGAAAAGGTCATTGCCGCTTCGGCCGCCCTCTTTGGCCAAGGGGAACTCGGCGATATGGACGAGGCAACGCTTCGCGCGGCAACCCAGGAGCTCAAAAGCACCACCGTCACCGGGGAAGAGCTGGATATCATCTCCGTCTTAATGGCTTCCGGCCTTTCTGAATCGAAGTCGGCTGCCCGCCGCACGGTCAGTGAAGGCGGCGCCTACGTCAACAACGTGAAGTACTCGGACCACGAAGCAGTGGTAAACCGGGCGGAACTTCTGCACGGTCGCTACCTTTTGGTTCGCCGCGGAAAAAAGAACTTGGCAGTTGTTGAAGTCGCCTAAATAGGGGAGTGAAGTCCGGGGTTGCTGACAAGGTAATTCGGCCGGGGCGGGGGAGTGCTGTGAATCACGGCAACGACCTCGCCCCGGTTTTTTGCTTTTCGGCCCCGGTTTGTCGATAAACCCGGTTGATTTGGGGGAATCCCGGGTGAGCGTATGCAGGATCCGTCGATTTGCTGTGCACGGGAAACCTGTGTATTGTTTTCTAAGTCGCCGCGGCCAAGGCAAGCGAAAAGCTGCCAGCCGCGAATGATAAAAGCTTTCTTCTAACAACGATTTATCGTTGAAAGAAAAATGTTTTATTGCAAAGCAGATCAGCGAAAAAGCGGATTTGACAGAGCGAGAAACATGTAATAACTTAGTCAAGTTGCTCCAGAGCGAAGCGCCGGCAGGAATCATAAGCCCGGGTCGTGGAGGTTGGAAGCGTCTGTTGTTTGAGAACTCAATAGTGTGCCAAGTTTGTTGATACCAATTTATTTATTTTATTGGT
>NZ_JBKKAP010000092.1:0-6533 GCF_046714615.1 Paeniglutamicibacter sp. | reverse complement strand
GGGCGCGCCCCCTCGGCCAACACCCCGGTCCCCCGGGTGTGCGCCCCGGAGCATCTCAATGGCAAGATCCAACATCGCCTGGGCGTTCTTGGACAAACTGACCCCTTCGTTCCAAATCATGGAGATGGGCACATTGCGTGTGGCCGGATGGATCGGACGTATCACCAAAGGCCGTCCCTCATAGGAGACGTCGGCGATTGGCCGTTGGACAAGGATGGCATATCCCATGCCGCGGGCGACCATCGAGCGGGTCACCTCGAAATCGGTGGTCCGGAAGCGGATCCATGGGGTCAGTCCCGCCGCAGAGAACATCATCTCGGTATTCTCGCGGCTCGGGTTCACGTCCAGCAAGATCATGGGCTCGTCGACAAGTTCGGCGAGCGCCACCTTGTCCCGCGCTACCAGCCGGTGATCCGCCGGTAGCACGACGGCGGGCACGGCCTCGCGCAACCGTTTGCGGGTCAGCCCCGGCGGAACTGTGAGCTCGTAGGCGATTGCCAGATCGAGCTCGCCGGAGAGCAACTTCTCGTGGATTTCTTGCTGGGTTCCCGCGAGGAAGTCCAGCTCCACCTCTGGATGGCGACTTCCGCACTCGGCCATGAGCTCTGTCAGGAGCGTGGGTGCCAGGGACGAATAACATCCGATCGCGACCTTGCCCCGCAATGTGCTTCCCGCATCCGCGGCCATGACCTGCAGGTCGGTGGCGGCATTCAGCAACCCGCGTGCCTGCGACAAGACGTACTGCCCCGACGGGGTCAGGCTGACCCCGCGGGCCTTGCGCCGAATCGTCAACTGCGAATTGAAGGCGCGTTCGAGTTCGTTCAGCGCCCCCGTGATTGCCGAGGGCGAGATCATCAGCGCCGCGGCGGCCCCGGCAATCGAGCCGTGTTCCCCCACCGCAACGAAGCACTCCAATTGCCTCAGGGTATATCGCGCCACAACACCTCACTAAAACCGTGGTTATTACACTGGAACTCGTACTTTACCCGAGGTTATGCGGCGGGTCACACTGGAGAACCAGTAGCTAACATTTCTCGCAGGAGTTCCGCCGCCATGAACACATCGAATGCCCCGACCGCCGTCTGCCCCTTCTCCGGGGCCAGCGGCTCCGCTGAAAGCGTGTCGGTCATTGACGAGGTAGCGGTTCCCTCTGCGCCCGCCTCTGTCGAGGTGGGCATTTCTGCCCCAGTGGCCGACTGGGTGACCATTCCGGATCTCTACGCCGACCCCTTCCCGATATACCAGCGCATGCGTTCCGAATCCCCGGTGCACTGGGTTCCGGCGGTCAACCGCTACATGGTGATGTCCTATGCGGCCTGCCACGAAATCGAACAGGACGAGGCGCGCTTCTCTGCCGATGAGAACAACTCGCTGATGAAGCGGGCCATGGGCCACTCGATGCTGCGCAAGGACAACCCGAAGCACCAAGTGGATCGCGACTCGTACGGCTCCACGTTGCGCCCGGGCACCATCAAGAAGCACTGGAACGAGATCTTCACGGCCAACCATGAGAAGTACCTCGGCGAGCTGGTCGACAAGGGACCGGGTGCCGACTTCGTCTGGGACTACGCGGCTCCCTACGCCGCGGAGAACCTGCGGTTGATCTGTGGATTCCACAACGCGTCGCAGGACGACCTGCAGCGCTGGAGCCAGACCATGATCGACGGCACCGGGAACTACGCCGACGATCCGGAGGTCTGGGAGAAGAGCGCCGAATCCTCGGCCGAGGTCGATTCCGCCATTGACGAGATGCTCCCCTACCTGGCCAAGAACCCTGACCACTCGTTGCTCTCCGGGCTCGCTTCCATGCCCATCCCACTCGAGGACATCCGGGCCAACCTGAAAATGACCATCGGTGGCGGACTGAACGAACCACGCGACGTCCTTGCCACCACAGTCTGGGCCCTCCTGAACCACCCGGAGCAGCTGGCTGCGGTAAGGAACGACCCCAAGCTACACGCGGTGGCCTTCGAGGAATCCGTGCGCTGGGTGGCACCGATTGGCATGTACCCCCGCGAAACCACCCGGGACGTGGTGCTCGAAGGCGTGCACCTGCCCAAGGGCTCCCGGCTCGGCGTGGTGCTTGGCGCCGCCAACCGCGACCCAAAGATATTCGAGGACCCCGAGTCCTTCAACATCCTCCGCCCCAAGAAGCCGCACCTGGGCTTCGGCGGCGGGGTGCACTTCTGCGCCGGCACCTGGATCGCCCGGGCCCAGGTCGCCCAGATCGCCATGCCCGCACTCTTCGACCGGATCTCGAACCTGCGCCTGGACCCATCGAGCCCGAGCATCGACGCCGGCTGGGTCTTCCGCGGCCTGACCAAGATGCCGGTCACCTGGGGCTAAGCCCCCACACCCGTTACTTCCTTCGCCCGCACCCCCTCATTTCTATCAGGAGCAATCTCCCATGCCCACCATTACCTTTGCCCAGTCCACCGGCGAGACTTCCGAAGTCACCGTCGAGGAGGGTACCTCGCTCATGCGCGCCGCCGTCACCAACGGCATCGAGGGAATCGTCGGCGAATGCGGCGGACAGGCCATGTGCGCCACCTGCCACGTGTACGTCCGCCCCGAATTCGCCGGGCAGCTTCCCGCCCTCAGCGACGACGAGGACGAGATGCTCGACTGCACCACGTCCGAGCGCACCGAGGCCTCGCGCCTGGGCTGCCAGATCAAGATGTCCGATTCCCTGGGCAAGATCGTTGTCGATGTACCGTCGGACCAGGTGTAACGGCCATGTCAACAAACACGGCCGAACACACCATCATCATCGGTGCCGGACAGGCCGGGATCCACGTCGCCGACTCCCTGCGCACCCAGGGCTACACCGGGGCCATCACCATCCTCAACGACGAGGTGACCTTCCCCTACCAACGTCCCCCGCTGTCCAAGGACTATCTGGGTGCCGATTCCCCGGGCACCGCCATGCCCCTGCGCGGTCCGGACTTCTTCGCCGCCAAGAACATCACCCTGCATGCCGGCGCAGCCATCGCCGTGGACACCGCGGCACGCAGCGTCACCTTGGCCTACGGCACCGTGCTGGCGTACACCCACCTTGTCTTTGCCACCGGGGCCGCCAACCGGCCTTTGCCCTGCCCGGGATCCACTCTCGAGGGCGTCCACGCGCTGCGCACGCTCGACGATGCGCAAGACCTGCAGCGCTCGCTGTCGGCCGCGAGGAGGGTAGTAGTAATCGGGGCCGGCTTCATAGGCCTGGAATTCGCGGCGACTGCTAGGGTCCGCGGGCTGGCGGTCACCGTGCTGGAATTCGCCACGCGCCCCATGGGCCGCGCGCTCTCGCCGACCGCATCCGACTGGTTCACCGATCGACACAGGGCCGACGGCATCGACCTCCGCCTGAACGAGGGCGTGGCGTCCATCCAACGGGACGGGACCGGATTGCTCGTCGAATCCACCGCTGGCGAGCGGTATCCGGCGGACCTGGTGCTCTACGGGGTGGGCGTGGTGCCGCGCACCGAACTGGCCGAGGCTGCGGGACTGTCCACCGGCAACGGGATCCTGGTGGACTCCGCATTGCGCACCGAGGTGGACGGAGTGCTGGCCGTCGGCGACTGCGCGTCCTTCCCCAATGCACACACCGGTTCCCGGACCCGGCTTGAATCGGTGCAAAACGCCACGGACCACGGCCGGCATGCCGCCCGCAGCATCATGGGGCATACATCCGACTATGCGGAAACCCCGTGGTTCTGGAGCACCCAGGGGACGGTCCGGCTGCAGATTGCCGGGATCTCGCACCCGACTGACGATCCCGTGGTGCTCGGGGACCCGGCCACAGGCAAGTTCTCCATCGCACTGTTGCGCGACGGGATGCTGGCGGCGGTGGAGTCGGTGAATTCCGCGGCCGACCACATTGCCGCTCGCAAGCTCGTGGGCAGGGGAATCGCACTGGACCCCGCGACCCTCGCCGACCCGGAATTCAGCCTCAAGGCCCTGGCCAAGGCCGGGATCCCGATACCTGCATGATCCACCGCGCCTCAGTTCCGGCCCCAAGCCCCGTCCATGGCCGTGATGCAGTGTTCGAGCAGTGCCTCGGCCCGGGGCCCGGGCGTGGAGGTGCGCGGCCAGATCGCCACCACCGCACTGGGACTGTTGGGCGGCTCCAGCTGCCTGATCGCCACGGGCAACCCGTCCAGGGTGTGCGGCGGGTTGTTGGGTCGCGCATACAGCAGTGCGTAGCCCAGGCCGCGGCCGACCATGGCATTGACCAGCACGACCTGCGGCAGGGAATAGGCGACGTTGGGATGAAGCCCCGCCTCGGAAAAGAGCCTGCGGGTGTTTTCCGTGCTCGGGCTGGCTTCGTAGTTGATCAGCGGTTCGTCCTGCAGTTCCGCCAACGTGATCGAGTTCTTGGCGGCCAGCGGGTGCCCTGGGTGCAGCACCACCTCGAGCCGCGTTTCATAGATGACCCGCTTGGCGAATCCGGTGGGCAGCAACAGGTCATAGACCAGGGCCAGATCCAGCTCTCCGTTCTCCAGTGCCGGAAGCAGGTCGTCGTGGGTGCCGACCCGCACCGTCACGTCGATACCCGGATGCAGGGTACGAAAACCCTCAAGCATCGAGGGCACCACGTAGCTGGCAATGGAGGCAAAGCACCCGATGGACACCGGACCGCGCAGGGCACCGTCTGAGCGGGGAAAGGAATCGGCCAGTTCCTCGGAATCGGCCACGATGCGCGCGGCCCTGGCCGCGAAGTATTGGCCGGCCGGGGTCATCCGCACCCCGTGGGACTTGCGGCGCACACAGAGCTGTTCCCCGGCGATCCGCTCGACCGCGGTGATCGCCTGGGAAAGCGCCGATTCGGAGATGTTCATTTCCGTCGCCGCCGAGCCCAGGGTCGAGTGCCGCGGGAGTTCGGCCAACAGTTCGAGCTGGCGCAGGGAGAATCTAGCCATTCTTCAGTCCAATCAAAAATGTTGTACACATAATTGAAGTTTACTCAATCAATGTGGCCTGCGACACTGGATGGTGACTTGGCTTACGTGAGCGAGTCAATCCAGTCCGAGCAGTCCGCTCAAAGAGGAGCAGCATGAGCATTGCCCAGAGCCAGACACCGGCCCAGCGCGCCAACCAGCGCCGGGTGGCGTTTGCCACGATCATCGGAACCACCATCGAGTGGTACGACTTCTTCATCTACGCCACGGCGGCAGGCCTCATCTTCGCCGACCTGTTCTTCAAGCCGGCAGGCGCCCAGATCGGCTTGCTGCTTTCCTTTGCCTCCGTGGGCATCTCCTTCCTCTTCCGCCCGCTCGGCGCCTTCCTGGCCGGACACTACGGCGACAAGATCGGCCGCCGTGCCATGTTGGTGATCACCCTGATCCTCATGGGTGCCGCGACCACCTTGATCGGTGTGCTGCCGACCTACGCCACGGCCGGGGTCCTGGCCCCGATCATGCTGCTTCTGCTGCGCATCCTGCAGGGCATCTCCGCCGGTGGCGAATGGGGCGGTGCGGTTCTCATGGCCGTCGAGCACGCGCCCAAGGACCGCCGCGGCCGCGCCGGGGCCTTCCCGCAGCTCGGTGTCCCGCTGGGCATGCTCCTGGCCTCGGGCATCATGGCGCTGATGACCGGCGTGATCTCCCCCGGCGAACAGTTCGTCCAGTGGGGCTGGCGCGTACCGTTCCTGTTGAGCATCGTGCTGATCGCCGTTGGCTACATTGTGCGCCGCTCCGTGGACGAATCCCCGATCTTCGAGGAAATCGCCGCCATGAAGCAGCAGACCAAGGTGCCGATCGTTGAGCTGTTCCGCAAGCACTGGCTGCTGGTCATCCTCGCCGCCCTGGTGTTCGCCGGCAACAACGCCGCCGGATACATGACCACCGGAGGCTTCCTGCAGGCCTACACCACCAATCCCAAGGGGCCGATCGGCTTCGAGCGGACCGACGTCTTGGTTGCCGTCGCCTTTGCCGCGACCATGTGGTTCGGTTTCACACTGCTCTCGGGCTACCTGGCGGACAAGATCGGGCGCAAGCGCACCTACCAGATCGGCTTCACCTGCCAGGCGCTGGTGGTCTTCCCGCTGTTCTGGATGGTCAACACCGCTTCGCTGCCCATGCTGTACCTGGCCTTCGCCTTCTTCGCGATCGGCCTGGGTCTGGGCTACGGCCCGCAGGCCGCCCTGTACTCCGAGTTGTTCCCCGCGTCGGTGCGCTTCTCCGGCGTATCGATTTCCTACGCCCTGGGTGCCATCATCGGTGGCGCGTTCGCCCCGATGATCGCCACCTGGCTGGTACAGGCCACCGGCACCACCACCGCGGTGTCGGTCTACCTCTTGGTCATGACCCTGATTTCACTCACGGCTGTTTCCCTGCTGCGTGACCGCAAGGGAATCGACCTCTCGATCACCAACCAGGCCGAGCAGGAAGTCGGGGCCACGATCTTCGACAAGCGCCGGCCTGTTCTCGAATCGGCGACCGTCACGGTCAAGTAACGGAACTCGGTTCGGCACTCGTCCTGCACGGCAGTCGGGCCACCGCAGAACGTGAAAGGTCGGTGCCCAAACCAAACAAAAGGGG
>NZ_JBKKAP010000091.1:0-5453 GCF_046714615.1 Paeniglutamicibacter sp. | reverse complement strand
CCCCCACCAAGGCCTTAACCCACTGTGGACCCCGCCATTGGGGGGGTCCACAGTGCGGTGCCGTCAACGAGGACGGCGGGTGCGCAAGGAATTACTTCTTTGCGGCAACAACCTGCAGTGCAATCTTTGCCGAAACATCGGTGTGCAGACGCACGGTAGCCGAGTAGTTACCCGTCGACTTGATGTGGTCGTCGATCTCGATGTTGCGCTTGTCGATCGAGCCAACGCCGGCGGCTGCAACAGCCTTGGCGATGTCGTCGGTCTTGACGGTGCCGAAGAGGCGACCGGTAGCGCCGGCCTTGACGGTCAGCTTGACCGGCTTGGCGGACAGCGAAGCAGCAAGTGCCTGTGCCTCTTCCAAGGATGCAACAGCGCGAGCAGCACGGGCGGCCTTGATCGACTCAACCTGCTTCTCACCGCCCTTGGTCCAGGTGATGGCGAACGAACGCGGGAGAAGGTAGTTACGTGCGTAACCATCCTTCACCTCGACGATGTCGCCTGCGGCACCGAGGCCGGTAACTTCGTGGGTCAGAATGAGCTTTGCCATGTTGGTATACCTTCCTTAGCCGCGGCCGGCGCCGGAGTAAGGCAGCAATGCCACTTCGCGCGCGTTCTTGATGGCCTGTGCGATCTTGCGCTGTTCCTGTACGGAAACGCCGGTAACGCGACGGGCACGGATCTTTCCGCGATCCGAAATGAACTTGCGCAGCAATGCTACGTCCTTATAGTCGATGACAGTGATGTCAGCGGCCTTCAAGGGATTGGACTTTGGTTTGGGCTTACGGAGTTCAGCCTTAGCCATCGTGGAGCTCCTTAATTCAGGTGGAGCCCGCAGAATTTTCTGCGGGATGGTGAATAAATTTGTTTAGAAGGGCGGTTCGTCGGAACCCGGGTTGCCCCATCCGCCATTGTTTCCTCCGGCAGGAGCGCCCCATGGGTCGGCTGCAGGTGCATTCCAGCCGCCGCCGCTGTTTCCGCCGGAGTTTCCTCCACCGAATCCACCGCCGCCGCCTTGATTGCCACCGGCATTTGCGCCGGCGTTCTGCTGGCCGCCGAAGCCACCACCGCCACCACCGCCGGAGCGCTGGGTACGGGTGACCTTTGCGGAGGCGTAACGCAGCGACGGGCCGATTTCATCGACCTCAAGCTCGGTGACGTTACGCTTTTCGCCTTCCTTGGTTTCGTAGGAACGCGACTTGAGGCGACCCTGGGCGATGACTCGCATGCCCTTGGTCAACGTCTCAGCGACGTTTTCAGCAGCCTCACGCCACACCGACGCACGGAGGAACAGCGTGTCGCCGTCCTTCCATTCATTGGTCTGGCGGTCGAAGGTTCGCGGGGTCGAAGCAATGGTGAAGTTCGCCACTGCCGATCCTGACGGGGTGAAACGCAGTTCCGGGTCAGCGGTCAAATTACCAATAACCGTAATGACTGTTTCGCCTGCCATTGAAGCCTCCTAAAGTGTTGTTCTACGAAGATCGGACAGCAGAATTACTCCGCTACGACCTTTGCCTCTTCCGGGCGGGTGATCTTGGTGCGCATGATGGTCTCATTGAGGCTCAGCTGGCGATCAAGCTCTGCGGAAGTAGCGGGGGTAGCGGTGAAGTTAACTACCGCGTAAATGGCCTCATTCTTCTTCTGAATGTCGTAGGCCAGGCGGCGACGGCCCCAGATGTCAACCTTTTCGATGGTTCCACCATCGTTGAGGACAACGTCCAGGAACTTACCGAGGGTCGGTTCAACGGTTCGCTCGTCGACCTCGGGGTCGATCAGCACCATCAATTCATAAGCACGCATGTGAACCCACCTCCTTTGGGCTAAACGGTCACGGCATTTCCGCAACAGGAGGTTCTTTGCATTTGCTGTCGCCACAACCCGATTGCCGGGCGCGGCAGAAACAGCCTCAACCATTCTAGCGGAAAATCACCGCCGCACCCGACGATGCCGGGTGCGGTGTATCACGGAGGTCACCTCTCGGTGTCCATCAGCCCGTCGGCGCGCAGCTGATCCTCCAGCCGATCACCGAAGACCGGGGCGAGCGTGCGCATGTAGGTGTCGGAGATGTGGTGCTTGTCCCGGTACACCAACACGTTCCCGATGACGGCGGGGCAGAATCCGTCGGCACAGAACTGGTCGGTGAAATCCAGGACACCGACCCGCCGCTCGAGCTTGGCCGCAGCGAGTGTGAAGTCGTTGGCCTCGAAGGCCTTTGATTCCGGGGCGCCGCAGGACCGAAGCTCTTCCGGGTGCTGCACCACGCAATCCCGCGCATAGGCCTTCAGCCCGGGGCGCGGGGTGTCGAAAATCGGGTAGACCTTGATTCCGGCGTCTTCCAGCTGGCCCCAATAGTTGGCGAAGCCCTGGGCGGCACCCTTTTCGAACGTGGCTCCGGACCAGTGACCGCTCACCACCGCGTCCACATCCCCGCGGGCCAGGATGCGCTTCAGCGTGTCCTTGTTGGCTTGGTGGCAGGAAATGCCGCCATCTTTTTCGGCGGTGCGCTTGGTGGCGCTGAAGGGGCAGGAATTCTTCAGGTAGGTCAACACCGTCCAGCCGTGTTGCTTGGCGGTTGCCTCCATCGCCCGGTACCAATGCGAGGCGTGCGAATCTCCCACCAGGGCAATGGTCAGGGTCCCGTCGGCTGCACCCTTCTCGCATTCGACGGTGATGGGCGACTTGGGTTTCTGGACGCACTCACCTAGGTCGGGCAGGTCGTACTCGGCCTCGGCCGGAACCGGGACGATCTGCCGCACGCCCTCCAGGTATGCAGGTGCACCGGCGGGGACCGAAGCTGCACCGAACCCGGGCGGAGGAGAGGCAAGCAGCGTGGCGACCGCGCGTTCCTGGGCGACGATCTCGCGTTCGGCCAGGGTTCCGGGGGCCACCGCAAGCGCCGCGACCAGGACCAGTGCGGCGGCCCCGGCACCCAGCGCCCGCCAGTTCGAGACGGCGAGCGGGGCGAAGGTCCGCACCGGGGTTTCGATCCAGCGGTAGCTGGCCCAGGCAAGCAGCAGCGAAAGCACCAGCAGACCGATGCTCTGGGCGGGCCCCGGCTCGCGGCCGGCGAAGAAGAGGAAGAAGGTGAGCGCCGGCCAGTGCCACAGGTACAGGGAGTAGGACACGTTCCCCACCCATTGCACCGCGGGAAGCTCGAGGAGTTTCTGCGGAGCCAAGGCGCCACTGGTCTGCCCGGCCAGGATCACCGCCAGGGTTCCCGCCACCGGCAGGGCAGCGGACAGTCCGGGGAAGGGCGTGCCACCGTCAAAGCCAAAGGCAGCCGCCGCGATTGCCCCAAAACCGCCCCAGGCCAGCGCGGTCCGCACGCCGGGGACCACAAGCCAGCGAGCGCCGCGTGCCGCAAGCCCGGGCTCTGGCGGGGCGAGCAGCAGCGCCAGCAGGCCGCCGGCAGCCATTTCCCAGACGCGGGCGGGGGTGATGAAGTAGGCGGCCGGGTTTCCCGAATTCACCAGCACCATCGAATAGGCCAGCGAGGCGAGGATGACCGTGCCGAAGACCAGCAGGAGTGTGGTGCGCGGAAGCCCTCCGGTGGTTTCCCGGCGTCCCACGCGGTCCCGGGCCCCGGCACGTGGCCGGGCCCTGGCCAGCCACACTGCCAGCAGCACCAGCAGCGGCCAGATGAGGTAGAACTGTTCCTCAACCCCGAGGGACCAGAAATGCTGCAGCGCGGTGGGTTCGGCATCGGCGGCAAGGTAGTCGACCGCGTCGGCGGCCAGCACCCAGTTTTCCACCGAAAACGCCGAGGCCAGGGCGGCGGTGCCCACGGTTTTCCACTGCGTGGCAGGCAGGAAGGCCATCGTGGCGGCCAGCACCGCGAGGATCACCGCAAACGCGGCGGGCAGGATCCGCCGCACCCGCGCGGCCCAGAACCCCGGAAGGTCGATGCGCCCGGTCTTGCGCACCTCGCGCAGCAGGTGCCCGGTGATCAGGAACCCGGAGATCGCGAAGAACACGTCGACCCCGACGAAGCCGCCGGGGACCATGCGCGGCTCGAGGTGGTAGGCCACGACCAGCAGCACCGCCACGGCGCGCAACGACTGGACCTCGGGCAGGAAACGGCGTGGCTTCGACTCGGCAATCATGTCCGCGAGCAAAGCACACAAGCATGAACAGCCGGTGACCTCTGGGTGTTAACCGGCTTTCCGGTTCGCCGTTTGTTGGCACATCGGGCCAAGGACCTAGGCGGCGAAGAACGCCTCGGAGATCCTGGCCAGGCGCAGCGGATCGGCCACGCCGCACATTTCGCGGGCCGAGTGCATCGACAGCAGCGGGATGCCCACATCCACGGTGCGGATGCCCAGCCGGGTGGCGGTCAGCGGGCCGATGGTCGACCCGCACGGCATCTGGTTGTTGGACACGAACTCCTGGTACGGGACATCGGCGGTGGCGCAGAGCCGGGCAAAGAGCGCCGCGCCCACCGCGTCGGTGGCATAGCGCTGGTTCGCGTTGATCTTCAGCAAGGGGCCGGCCCCCAGCAACGGGCGGTTGGCCGGGTCGTGGCGCCCGGGGTAGTTCGGGTGCACCGAGTGCCCGGCGTCGGCCGAGAGGCAGAACGAGTCGGCGTAGGCGCGGTTGCGGTCCTGCAGCGTGGCGCCCAGGCCGTGCCCGATGCGCTCGAGCACGTCCTGCAGGAACGGGCCGCAGGCCCCGGAGCGGGAGGCGGAACCGATTTCCTCGTGGTCAAAGGCGGCAAGCACTCCAATGTGGTCGCCGGTGCCCGTGGCGGCATGGTTCACCAGGGCGGTGAGCGAGGCGTGCACCGAGGAGAGGTTGTCCAGGCGCCCGGAGGCAAAGAACTCGTTGGAGGCGCCGAAGATTTCGCCGCGCTGCGCGTCGGCAACCACCACGTCGTAGCCGCCGATCTGGGCAACATCCACGCCCGCCGCTTCGGCCAGCACCGCCAGCACGTCGGCCTGCCCCGGGTCCCCGATCCCCCACACCGGGTTCATGTGCACCTGCTTGTCCAGCGCAAGCCCGTCGTTGACGGCCCGGTCCAGGTGAACGGCCAGCTGCGGGAAGCGCAGCATCGGGTTGGTGCGCGCCAGCACCTGTGTGCCGTCGAGCAGCACCAGGCGCCCCGCAAGCAGCAGCTCCCGGTCCAGCCAGGAGTTCAGCAGCGGGCCGCCGTAGACCTCCACGCCTGCCTGCAGCCAGCCGTGGGCGCCGGTGGTGGGCTTGGGCTTGAGCTTGAAGGAGGGCGAGTCGGTGTGGGAGCCCAGGATGTGGAATCCGGTGGTTGCACTCGCGTTCTCCGGCTGCACCCAGGCAATGATCGCGCCGTCGCGGATCACGTAGTGCCCGCCCGGACCCGGTTCCCACGCGTTCGCCTCGAAAAGCTCGGTGAAGCCCGCCGCGTCCAGGCGGCGGGGCGCCGCGGGGGGGGGGGGGGAGGGTGAGGGGGGGTGCGCGGCGCAGGCGGGAAGGGGGGTGTTGTT
>NZ_JBKKAP010000090.1:0-32133 GCF_046714615.1 Paeniglutamicibacter sp. | reverse complement strand
CTTGTCGGCGCCCTCGTCCATGGTGGCGGCCAGGGTAACCAGCGGGTGGTTGGCCTCGGCCAGGATGCGGCGGCCTTCCTCAACGTTGTTGCCGTCGAGGCGGACTACCAGCGGCTTGTTCGCGGAGTGGCCCAGCTCGGCCAGTGCGCCGACGATGCCCTTGGCGACGGCGTCACAGGCGGTGATGCCGCCGAAGACGTTGACGAAGACGGACTTGACCTGCGGGTCGCCCAGGATGACGTCGAGGCCTGCTGCCATGACCTCGGCGGAAGCTCCACCGCCGATGTCCAGGAAGTTGGCGGGCTTGACGTTGCCGTGGTTCTCGCCGGCGTAAGCTACGACGTCGAGCGTGGACATGACCAGGCCGGCACCGTTGCCGATGACGCCAACTTCGCCGTCGAGCTTGACGTAGTTCAAGTCCGCAGCCTTGGCCTTGGCCTCCAACGGGTCAGCCGCAGCAGCGTCTTCGAGCTTGGTGTGGTGGGGGTGGCGGAAGTCGGCGTTCTCATCAAGAGAAACCTTTCCGTCCAAGGCAACAATGTCGCCAGCGCCGGTGCGAACCAGCGGGTTGACCTCAACCAGGGTTGCGTCTTCCTTCTTGAAGACGTCCCACAGCTTGATGATGGCGGCTGCGACCTGGTCGGCCAGCTCCGGGGCGAAACCAGCCGTGGCGACGATTTCGTCGGCCTTGGCCTGGTCGATGCCCACGGCCGGGTCAACTGCAACGCGGGCCAGGGCCTCGGGGCGCTCTACGGCGAGCTCCTCGATTTCCATGCCGCCTTCCACCGAGCACATGGCCAGGTAGTTGCGGTTCGCGCGGTCCAGCAGCACCGAGAAGTAGAACTCCTCAGCGATGTCGGCGCCCTGGGCGATCATGACCTTGTTCACGGTGTGGCCCTTGATGTCCATGCCGAGAATGTCGGTTGCGTATGCGAATGCCTCGTCGGCGGTCTTTGCGACCTTGACGCCGCCGGCCTTGCCGCGGCCTCCGACCTTTACCTGGGCTTTAACAACCACGACGCCACCGATTTTCTCGGCAGCGGCCTTGGCTTCTTCAGGAGTGTAGGCAACGATGCCGGCCAGCACGGGTACGCCGTGCGACTCGAACATATCGCGCGCCTGGTATTCATACAGGTCCACGGGCTTGTGTCCTTCTTGTCGAAGTCTATGCTGACTCAAGGCATGGCTCCGTAGACACGGTTCCATGCATCGAGGGGGTAGAGCCCAACCTGGGATCAGGCCAGACTCCTTCCTCAGCCTAACGCGTTCACGGCCATTGACACAGTTCTACAATCCGTAGAGCCACGGGGCGCGTGACCACCGCCACAGGCCCGCCCACCCCGGTGCCGGCGGAGGAGCCGGCAATGTCCACGAACCGTCTAGTCAAGCTTGGTTAGCGGGGCATATCGAAGCAACAGCCGCTTCTCCGCATCGGCGAACTTAACCTTCGCCACGGTCTTGTCCCCGGCGCCTTCGAGCGCCAAGACCACACCCTGGCCAAAAGTACCGTGAGTCACCTTGTCGCCCACGCTCAAGGCAATGATTTCCTTGTTCGGCTGCACACGACCCTTGGCCCGCGCCACGGGCGCGGTGCTCAGCGTGTGGACTTCCGGGGCCCCGGAAAGCCGTCCCCCGCCGCTTGCGCCGGAACCGGCACCCCAGTAGGAACCCGACTCGTAGCGGCTGGTGGCAAAGTTGTTGCGCCCGCCGAAGGATTCAAAGCTTGCCCGCTTGGTGCCCTCGCGCTTCCAATCCACCAGGTTCCCCGGGATTTCCTCGAGGAACTGGCTGGCGGGGTTGTACTGGGCTTGGCCCCACAGGCTGCGGTATTCGGCGCGCGTCAGATAGAGGCGCTGACGGGCACGGGTGAGCCCCACGTAGGCCAGCCTGCGTTCCTCCGCCAGCTCCTTTTCATCGGTCAGGGAGCGCTGGTGCGGGAAGATCCCGTGTTCCATGCCGGTAAGGAAGACCACGGGGAATTCCAGGCCCTTGGCCGTGTGCAGGGTCATGAGCGTGACCAGGCCCTCGCGGTGCGCCATGTCGACACCCTCGGCATCGCTCGGTGCCTCGGGGATGGAATCGGCATCGGCCACCAGCGCCACACGTTCCAGGAAATCGGTGAGCGTTCCCTCGGGATTGTCCTTCATGAAGTCACGCACCACGGCCACGAGTTCGGCGAGGTTTTCCACGCGGGATTCATCCTGCGGGTCGTTGGAGGAACGCAGCATCTCCAGGTAGCCGGTCTGCTCCAGCACCGCTTCCAGCGCCTCGGCAGGTCCCGAGCCTTCGGCGACGACCGCGAGGTCGTCCATGATCTTCACGAACCCGCCGATCATGTTTTGGCCGCGGGTGCCCAGCCCGGGGGCGTCATCGGCACGGCGCAGCGCCGCCATGAAGGAGATCCGCTCGCGTTCGGCCAGCGCCGCCACCGAGTATTCGGCCCGGTCCCCGATGCCGCGCTTGGGCTCGTTGAGGATGCGCCTCACGTTGATGTCATCTTCCGGGTTCACCAGCGCCCGCAGGTAGGCCAGGGCGTCCTTGACTTCCTTGCGGTCGTAGAAGCGTGTCCCGCCAATGACCTTGTACTTCAAATCCACGCGGATCAGCTGCTCCTCAAGGGAACGCGATTGTGCGTTGGTCCGGTAGAAAATGGCAACGTCCCCGGGGCGGATGCCTTCCTCGTCGTTCAGCCGCAGGATCTCGTCGGCGATCCAGCGGGCCTCGTCCGACTCGGATTCACCCACGTAGCCAATGATCATTTCGCCGTCGCCCTCGGCGGTCCACAGTCGCTTTTCGGGGCGGTCCGGGTTGCGCTTGATGACCTCGTTGGCGGCGGAGAGGATGGTTTGCGTGGAACGGTAGTTCTGTTCCAGCTTGATTGTCTCGGCGTCCGGATAGTCCTTGGAGAACTCGTTGATGTTGCGGATGTCCGCGCCGCGGAAGGCATAGATCGACTGGTCCGAGTCGCCCACCACGGTCAGTTCCCCGCCGGGGGTCGGTCCGTCCGGTCCAGTCAGTTCGCGCACCAGGGCGTACTGGGCGTGGTTGGTGTCCTGGTATTCGTCGACCATGACATGGCGGAAACGCCTGCGGTAGTTGTCTGCGACCGCCGGGAAGGCGCGGAAGATGTTGACCACGTGGGCGATCAGGTCATCGAAGTCCAGGGCGTTCGCGGCGCGCAACCGCTCGGTGTAGCCGCGGTACACCTGGAGGACCGCCATGGCGAAAGGGTCGTTGCTGGCGACGGTGGCAGCATATTGCTCATCGTCGATGAGCTCGTTTTTCAACGCGGAGATCTTGTGCGCGATGGACTTGGGCGTGAACTTCTTTGGATCCAGTTCCAGCCCCTTGGACACCATCGTGATCAGGCGCAGGGAATCGGCGGAGTCGTAGATGGAGAAGCTGGACTTCAGTCCCACCGAGGCTGCCTCGCGGCGCAGGATGCGCACGCACGAGGAGTGGAAGGTGGAAACCCACATCTTCTTTGCCACGTCCTCGCCAACCAGGGCGGCGATGCGTTCACGCATTTCGGCCGCGGCCTTGTTGGTGAAGGTAATGGCCAGGATCTCGTGCGGACGCGCCCGCCCAGTGGCCAGGAGATAGGCAATGCGGTGCGAAAGCACCCGGGTCTTGCCTGACCCTGCCCCGGCGACAATCAGCAACGGGGTTCCGGCATGCTTGACTGCCTGCTCTTGCTCGGGATTCAAACCGGCAAGCAGCTCTTGGGTGCCTGGCAGTTGTTGGGCTGGAGCGGGCGCGACGAAGTCATCGAAAAGAAAATCCATGATGGCCCCTAGTCTACGGCGGTGCGGCCACGGGTTGGCCGGGCATGGATCAAATGGCGGCATAATTGGGGACATGGCCAAGTCACAGAAGAAAAAGAAACCGTACAACCGCCCTGCCCCGGCGGTCCCGTCGGTCAATCCCTCGACGCAGCGATCGCCGGAGAAGGCGGCAGGCAACGCAAACCTGATCCTGATTGCCGGATTGGTCGTGGTGCTCTTCCTCTTTGGGTACTTCCACCTGCTGGTGCTAAACCAGATGACCGACTTGTCCAACGGACTGACCATGCCCGATCAAATGATTGGCGGCTATTCCCTGGAGCACGTCGAGGCGTTGCGCCAGGCCATGGACGCGGACGCCGCCGGCCAGCTGAACTACGTGCACAAGACCGCCGGCCTGCTCTTTCCGCTCTTCCTGGCATTGATCACCATGCTGGCAGTGAACATCAATACCGCCCGCGGCTTGGGCCGCTGGATCCTGTGGGTGGTGCCCATGGCCTTCGCTGTTGTCGACCTGTGGGAAAACCGGGCCATCGATGCCTTGTTCATCGGCACGCTGGATCCGGCCGCCGTGTCATTGGCCTCCACGCTGACCACCACCCGGTGGATCCTGCTCTTTGCCACAGCGGCGATCTTGTTCGGAGTACTTATCGCTTCGTTCGTGCGCACGTTCCGGGAAAAGTGGGAATTGTCCAAGCGGGGCCTGCTCTAGTCCGGCGCCGCGCGGCGCGGTATTAACCAAGCTTCGCCAAAATACCGCTAGAATTGATTCGGATCGTTTTTGACGAAACGGGCCTCTGTAGCTCAGTTGGATAGAGCGACTCTCTCCTAAAGAGTAGGCCGTCGGTTCAATTCCGGCCAGGGGCACCAAGCGAGACGCGACCTGCATATATGCAGGTCGCGTCTTGTTTAAGCAAGACGTTCCCGCCTCAATCCACCCTTTGACTCCCAAGGGCGTCCGGGCGCGCTTGGGAGCTCCGTTCCATATATGTCCATGGCCCCACGCAAAAGCGCTTCTCCTCGCGCGACCGCCCATGTGGCAGAGGAAACGTGGGTCGGCGAGGGCAATGGCCCACGAGATTCTTGTTTCCATGGCCGGGACGCTGGGCGAATCACGGTGAAGGTCGATGACGTGCATGCCTCACGCACGCTGGGCGCGAGGTCCAGGCCACTGCGTCACCTGGGTTGCCGGTACGCCGGTCCAGGGAAAATTTAGGGCTGGGAGGGCATGCCGGCCCAGGGGGATGCGCTGATCGCACGTGGGAAAAGCGGATTCTCCGAGGCTGCGGCGCCGAGTCGACCCGTCGGCAGTTGGACGCAACGGCCGGGTTCATTCTCGCGTCCATCGACTCGAACGAAATCCAGATGGACGGTTAAAAAAAGGGTGCCGTCGACCGGTGAATCCGTGGGATAACTCCCATTACATCCTACGGCACCGGTCGACGGCGTTAAGAGTCGGGTCCCCAGCAGCCGACCTGCCGTTCCCCCACGCACTGTCTTCGCGGACAAACAAGACCTACACGAAAACAACGGTGGGCAGCTCGGTTGCCACCAACTCTTAACGGTCATCTAAATTCATTAGAGAAAGTTTGTCAACTGACTCATGGGTAATAAGTCAAAGGGTCGTTCAAAAAGGTAATGAACGGCCCCTTGACGTAATATCCGACCGCTTAGCGCAACAACAGTGCCGCTGCCTTAGGCGAGAGGCTCGCATCCATGATGGCGCAGGCCCCGCCGATTGCACCGACTTCGTGGCCCAACGTCGAGGAGCGAACTTCGATCGTGTGGACGTTCTTGGAGCTGAAGCGTTCGTTGATGATCGATCGCACGTCTTCGAGGCACCATTCGCCGACCTCGGACCACAATGGTCCGGCCAAGATCACCAATCCGATGTCGAGGGTGTTGCAGAGCTGTCCGGCAACCTGGCCGACGAAGCCCATGCATTCACGGATCAGTTCCACGGCTGTTTCGTTTCCGGATTTCGCCAGTCCCACGATTTCGCTCATCCCGGCCGCGCGCTCGGCCGCGGTCCCGTCATCGGGCACCGTAAGGCTCAAGCCACGCTCACGTGCCTTCTGCGCAATCATGTTGAACGCCAAGGCGGCATGCAGGCAATCGTTGCGGCCGCAAATGTCGCATTCCTGGGCGACAACCCCAGTGGAGTAGTGGCCGATCTCGCCGGCGTTGTTGCTGATGCCCCGGTGGATCTCCCCGTCCAGGACCATGCCTGCGCCGATTCCGGCACCGACATACATCGTGACGAAGTTGTCGCGTTCGGCGTCGTTGCCCTTCCACTGTTCTGCAATGGAGGCTGCAATGGTGTCTTTTTCAATGACGACGTCGAGCTTGAGCAACCGGTGCAGTGGCTCGACCATGTCGACGTCTTTCCAGCCGTCAAGCAGAGGCGGGTCGATCATGACGCCGCGATCGGGATCCAGGGGCCCTGGGACAACAACACCGACACCCAGCACGTTGGAGCGCGGCACGCCGGATTCGGAAATGATCTCGTCCACGGTCAGTGCCATGGTTTCGATGGTCTTTTCCGGAATCTCCACGGCGGGAATGTCCAGGCGGCGCGAGTGCAGGATTTCACCGCGCAGGTTCAGTATCACCACGGTGATCACACCGGGATCAAGGTGGATGCCTACGGCCACCATGCGGTTGGCTTCAAGTTCCAAGACGGTACGCGGCTTGCCCGGCCCCGAAACAATCGTACGGTCCTCGCGGACGAGGCCTTCGTCCAGAAGACGGCGAACGACGTTTGAAATGGTTTGAGGGGACAGCCCGGTGGAGCCTGCAAGCTCTACACGACTGACCCCGTCGACTGCACGGCGGATCGATTCAAAAATAACCGCCTGATTAAAATCCCCGAGTCGACCTAAGTTGGTGCCCCGCTGCATCAATTCTCCATTTGTAGATCCACATTTAATCCCCCATTGGCCCTGCTTGAACCACTTGTCCCCAATGACTAGTGAGGTTCCGTGAACATGGCGCGTTGACGAATTGACTCCAGTATCCACGATTAAATGGAAAAACGCGCCCCGAGACTTGTCCTCAGAGCACGCTACCATCCCCTCCTGCGCTTTTGGCGGTTGTTAAGCTCAAGTTGTGCCAAAGATTCTTACCATCGCAGCCCTGCAACTACTCGACCCCTCCGGACGCATCCTTTTGGTGCGCAAGGAGGGGACCACCATGTTCATGCAGCCGGGAGGAAAGCTGGAACCCGGGGAAAGCCCGCTGGCCGCCGTTTTGCGCGAAGTGCAGGAGGAACTTGACCTGGTTTTCACCGCCGCCCAGGTCACCTCCATGGGTGTGTGGAAGGGGCCGGCGGCCAACGAGGCCGACACCGACATCCACGCCCACCTGTTCGCCGCCCGGACCCTCGACACTCCGAGGATCCAGGCCGAGATTGAGCAGATGCTCTGGATTGACCCGGCCGATGCCATGGCCCGTACCGACATTGCGCCGCTGCTGCGCGAGAAGGTCTTGCCCGACCTGCTGGGTCTTTGATTCCTTGGCGCTACTGCGCGAATTGCGTGTCGTGCAATTCGGCAT
The DNA here is from genome assembly GCF_046714615.1 of Paeniglutamicibacter sp. Classification (NCBI taxonomy): domain Bacteria; kingdom Bacillati; phylum Actinomycetota; class Actinomycetes; order Micrococcales; family Micrococcaceae; genus Paeniglutamicibacter; species Paeniglutamicibacter sp. The sequence continues at coordinate 24,796 of NZ_JBKKAP010000090.1, read as the reverse complement.
AACGGCCTCGCACAGCCATGAGCTCGGTGTGGGTGCCGCGCTCGGCAATCCGTCCATCCTCGATGACCAGGATCAGGTCGGCCGTGCGGATGGTGGAGAGCCGGTGTGCGATCACCAGTGCGGTACGGTTTTCCAGGGCCTCGGCCAGTGCCGCCTGGACGGCCGCCTCGTTGGATGAGTCCAGCGCCGCGGTGGCCTCGTCGAGAATGACCACCTGCGGGGCGGCCAGCAGCAGCCGTGCAATGGTCATGCGCTGGCGCTCCCCGCCCGAAAGACGGTAGCCGCGCTCCCCCACCACGGTGTCCAGCCCGTCGGGGAGCGCTTCGATGGTGGGTTCCAACCGGGCCCGCTGCAGCGCCTGCCAAAGCTCCGCGTCGCTGGCCTCGGGCTTGGCCAGGCGAAGGTTCGATCCGATCGTCTCGTGGAACAGGTGCCCATCCTGGGTGACCATCGAGACGGTGGAGCGCAACGAGCCGAGCTTGAGCTCCCGGATGTCGACCCCGGCCAACTGCACACTGCCCGAATCAACGTCGTAGAGGCGTGCCAGCAGCGAGGCGATGGTGGACTTCCCGGCCCCGGAGGAACCTACAAGGGCCACCGTGGTGCCGGCGGGGATCTCGAAGTCGATCCCGTGCAGCACGGTTTCCCCTCCCCGGGTGTCGAGAACCGAGACGTCTTCCAGGGATGCCAGGGAAACCTTCTCGGCGCTGGGGTAGGCAAAGGAAACGTTGGAGAACTTCACCGACACCGGGCCCGGATCCAGCACCGTGGCATTGGGCGCATCGGTGATCAGCGGCTTGAGGTCAAGGATCTCAAAGACCCGGTCAAAGCTCACCAGGGCACTGGTGATTTCCACTCGGGCGTTGGCCAATGCGGTCAGCGGGGCGTAGAGCCGGGTCAGGAGCAATGCCAACACCACCACGTCGCCGGCGGCCAGCTGGCCGCGCATCGCGTAGACGCCGCCCAGCCCGTACACCAGGGCAAGGGCCAGTGCTGCGACCAGGGTGAGCATGGAGACGAAGAAGAACTGGCGCATGGCCATCTTCACCCCGATGTCCCGCACCTGCCCGGCACGGGTGGCAAATTGCGCCGATTCATCGGCCGGACGCCCAAAGAGCTTGATCAGTGTGGCGCCGGGGGCGGAGAAGCGTTCGGTCATTTGGGTGCCCATGGAAGCGTTCAGGTCCGCCGATTCCTTGCGCAGGAATGCCAGGGACTTGCCGAAGTGGCGTGCGGGAAACAGAAAGACCGGCAGCAGCACCAGCGCCAGCGCGGTGACCTGCCATGAAGTGGAGAACATGACGCCTGCGGTCAACAGCAGTGCCACGGTGTTGGAAACCAGGCCCGAGAGGGTTCCTGCGAACGCGGATTGGGCTCCGATCACGTCGTTGTTCAGTCGGCTGACCAAGGCGCCGGTGCGGGTACGGGTAAAGAACGCCACGGGCATCTTCTGCACGTGGTCAAAGACCGCGGTACGCAGGTCGAAGATGATCCCCTCGCCCAGCCGTGAGGAGAACCAACGCACCACCAACGAGATGACGGCATCCAGCACAGCGACGATCGCGATGATCCCGGCCAGGTTCAACACCACCCGGATCCCGGTCTGGGCCACGATGGCATCGACCACACGGCCGGCCAGCACCGGGGTGATCACCGCCAATACTGCGGAGAACACCGAGAAGAGCACGAAGACCAGGAGCCGCTTCTTGTAGCTCGCGGCAAAGGCCAGCACCCTCCGCGGGGTCGTGGCCGCATACGCCTTGCCCTTGTCAGGTCCGGACATTCGCCACAACGAATGCCAGGCCGCAGTTTCCATGCTCATGTTTATGTTCTCGCCATCTAGCCAGGTTGTCTTGCCGTGCCGCGCGGAAGACTCCGCCAGGCATTCAAAAGGTCATCGATCGTGGGCCAGCCTACGCATGCCCCCGCCACCCACATAACCACTTTGGCGCCGGGATTCTTCCCAGTCCCGCCCCCGGCGACCGTGGAGGGACGCGAGGGGGGCAGAAAGCGGGGATGTCCCGGCCGTCTTCTGCCGAGACATCCCCCGTTAATCGTGGGCGTTCGCCAAGCCATACCAACGCCGGATCGGCGGGGTTCGTCTACGGGCGGCAGGTCATAGCCGTTTGCCGGCGACGAGCTTCCTGGCGGCGTCCAGGTGCTTGGGCTTGCATGCTCCGCCGTATCCCGAGTACCACGTGGTCGTGTACCCCGAGCGGGGATCGTACTCGGAGCCCTTAATCCGGGCGCCCATGGCCACCGCCATGCAATCGGCCATGTGCTCGGTCCCGGCGGCTGTCCGGGGTTTGCCGTAGGCCTTGTCCATGGCCTTGTCCATCCGGGTGAAGTCGTACTTGTAGGCACGGTACTGCAGGATGTGCGCACACTCGTGGTACTGGATGGAAAGGGCCAGCGGATGGTTCGGGTCGATCATTTTTCCGTGGAACCCGTTCGTATCCAGGCTGATTCTTTCCTTCATGTTGCCGATCCAACCGCTGGCCTCTGCCTCGTTGGGGCGGTTCGGACCAACGGTGATCGGCACGCCCTTGCACCACTTGGCAATGTTCTTTGCTGCCGAATCCTTCCAGCTCAGTTTGCCGAGCCGGACGTTCCCCGCAACCTTGGCTGCCGCGGAGGACTTGATCCACCCGGTCCTGCCCTCGTACTCGACCTGGACCCGGCTGTTGGACCTGGCATTGGTCCTGGTGCCCAGCGTGTAGTCGGCCGGGATCTTAGCCAGCTGCTTCGTCGAACGGGCCGCGGAATACATCGGGGTTGCGGAGGAAGTCTGGTATTTGGCCATGATGGCCCTCCGGGTATCGGCGGTCCGGGCCCACCCGGTCTTGCCGGCGATGTACAGCTGGGTGTGCTTGCCGCTCGTCCGCCCCGTGGATACCAGCTCCTTGCCCCGGGCAACAACCACCACGACGGCACCCTTGCCCGGTGATTTGCGCAGGCTCGTCTTCCGGAGGGCTTCGTGACGGTGCTGTGAAAGACGCTTCGTGTTTGCCAGCGGGAACCAGCCGGTCTTGCCGCCGACCGTGGCCTGAACCCAGCCGCTCTTGGTGGAACGGGTGCTCAGGTAGGTGCCCTGTTTGACGGTGGCCAGCTTGCGGCCCGATGCCGAGGCGGTGGCACGCAGCGGGGCCGCCTTCGTGACCTGGTACTGCACCGGCGGCGTGGCCGCCTCCTTCCGAACGGCTGCCGGCTGCTGCACGACGGCAGCGGAAACGGAGTACGTGGGGCCGGCGGGCTGGCCGGAGGCGAATGCCGGGGCCGGAACAACCAGGGCCAGCGTCAGCGCGACGGCAAGGGGCAGGACAGGGAAGCGGATGGCAATGCTCCTTGGGGACGTGGGATGCTCCAGGGGACCACCGGGGATAACCCGCGGTCCAGGAGGCGCTCATAGCCACGATATTAGCCGACGGATCGCACAATGGCACCGAAAAACGGCCACCCACGCCAAACTTGATCCGGACCCTCGGGCCGGCGCCCTCAAGGGCAGCATGACCATCACTTTGAAAGGTTTTCATGAGGAGTTTTTGGCCCGTCCCGAGACGCGCAATTTCTCGCCGGGAGGGATGACCGGGCCAGTGAGTCGCGAGGTGGTTTCGGTGATTGCGTCACCGAGATCTTCGGACTGCTTTCGCATACAAACCAACCGGGGACGGGAACCCCGGACGGTCGCGAACTGCCATTTCGCCGGGTTCCTTCACCCGCCTACGAGGACAGTCACCCAAGGCTCAGGTTCTGGCGGCCAGCCGCCAATCAAGTGCAGCAAGGACCAATCCTCCGACAGGTCCTTGCTGCACCTGCCCCAGCTCGCCACGGCAAGCTGGGGCGGCGACGGGCTCATCGCCAGAGCGCCCGAGCAATGGCCCGGATACTCAGCGCCACCACCAACCGAGCAAGTTCGGCTAACTGTCCAGCGTCGGGCCAGGGGCCAGCTCGTGCGGCACGAAGCGCACCATGATGGCCTTGAATCCGGGGGTGTTGGATTCGCGTGCCACCAAGTCGCGGTGCACCAGCGCATTGGCCTCGGGGAAGTAGGCGGCGGCGCAGCCCTTGGCGGTCGGGTAGGAGACCAGCCGGAAGCGGTTGGCCCGGCGCTCCGTGCCACCGAAGGTGGAAATGACATCCACCAGCGCCTTGTCCTCCAGACCGAGCTCAACGAGGTCCTGCGGGTTGATCAGGATGACCCGGCGCCCGTCCTTGATGCCGCGGTAGCGGTCATCCAACCCGTAGAACGTGGTGTTGTACTGGTCGTGGCTGCGCATGGTCTGCAGGACCAGGTGGCCCTGCGGCGCGTAGAGCGCCTCGAACGGCGAGACCGTGAACTTGCCCTTGCCGATGTCTGTGGCGAAGGACCGGGTGTCGCGCGGCGGGTTGGGAAGCACGAAGCCGTTGCGCCCCCGCACCCGCTTGTTGAAGTCCTCGAAGCCCGGCAGCACCCGGGAGATGTGGTCGCGGATGACGTCGTAGTCCTCGGCCATGGCCTTCCAGTCGACCGGGTGGTCCTCCCCCAGAATGGCCTGGGCCATGCGTGCCACGATGACCGGTTCGGCGAGCAGATGCTCGGAGACCGGCTTGAGCCGGCCCTGGGTGGAATGGACGACCGACATGGAGTCCTCCACGGAGAGGAACTGCGGTCCGCCGAAGTGCTTGTCGTCCCGGTCGGTGCGTCCCAGGGTGGGCAGGATCAGCGAGGTCTGCCCGTGCACCACATGCGAGCGGTTGGGCTTGGTGGAGATGTGAACGGTCAGCTTGGCGCGCTGCATGCCCGCTTCCAGCGCCTCGGTTTCCGAGTTCGCCAACGCAAAGTTGCCGCCCATGGAAACGAAGACATCGACTGCGTCCCCTTCAAAGGCGTGCAGCGCCTCGGTGGAGTCGTAGCCGTGCACGCGCGGGGAAGCGATGTTGAATTCGGCATCCAGGGCCGCCAGCAGGGCCTCGCCGGGCTTTTCCCAGATGCCCATGGTCCTGTCGCCCTGGACGTTGGAGTGTCCGCGCACCGGGCAGGCTCCGGCTCCCGGCTTGCCGAAGTTTCCCTGCACCAGCAGGAGGTTGATGATTTCCTTCAGCGTCGGAACCGAGTGCGGCTGCTGGGTCAGGCCCAGCGCCCAGCAGAAGATGGACGCCTTGGACTTGATGAGCAGGTTGGCCACGGTGGTGATTTCGGCTCGGGTGAGCCCGGTGGCTTCCTCGGTGGCTTCCCAGTCCAGGGTGGAGCGGGCTTCCTTGTAGGCCGCGTAGCCGTCGGTGGCCGAGTCGATGAACGCCTTGTCGATCACCGTTCCGGGGTTCTTGGCCTCGGCCTCGAAGATCAGGTGGCCGAAGGCCTGGAAAAGGGCCAGGTCCCCGCCGACCTTGATCTGCAGGAAGTGGTCGCTGATGTCATCGGCGCGTCCAAGCATGCCCTTGACGGCCTGGGGGTCCTTGAACCCGAAGAAGCCCGCCTCAGGCAGCGGGTTGACCGCCACGATGTGCGCGCCGCGCTTGCGGGCGTCGGCGAGGGCCGAGAGCATCCGGGGGTGGTTGGTACCGGGGTTCTGGCCAATGACGAAGATCAGTTCGGCGTGCTCGAAGTCCTCGAGGGAGACGGTGCCCTTGCCGATGCCGATGGTGGGGTTCAGTGCGGAGCCGGAGGATTCGTGGCACATGTTGGAGCAGTCGGGCAGGTTGTTGGTGCCCAGCGAGCGGGCCAGCAACTGGTACATGAACGCCGTCTCGTTGGCGGTGCGCCCGGAGGTATAGAACACGCACTTCTCCGGAGTGGTCGCGTTCACGTGCTCGCCGATGGTGGCAAAGGCCTGCGCCCAGGTGATGGGCGTGTAGTGGCTTTCGCCCTCGCGGATGATCATGGGTTCGGTGATGCGGCCCTGGGAGCCGAGCCAGTATTCGGTCTTCTCGCGCAGCACGTTGATCGGGTACTTGGCCCACCACTCGGGGGTCACCGTGCGGGCGCTGGCTTCCTCGGCGATGGCCTTGGCGCCGTTTTCGCAGAACTCGGCCGGCTTGCGGGCACCGGTGATGGATTCGGGCCAGGCGCAGCCCGGGCAGTCGAAGCCGCCGCGCTGGTTGATGCGCAGCATCGATCGCACGGTGCGACTGACACCTGCAGCGGCGAAGCCGCGTTCCAGGGACACCATGACGGCCTTGACCCCGGCCGCGCTGCGTTTTGGCTCGGTGACCAACAGGTCATCCTCGTTGGTGTCCTGCGTTGGGGCTGGCCGATGCATTTATCCTCCACGTCGATGTGCGGTGTTGTTGACCGTAGTCGCGCGCGTGCCTGAAACGGGGGTGCCCGATTCGTTCTAGGAGCCGGTCTTCACCCTGTCGGCATGCGTATACAAGTTCACCGTACTACCCCGGGAGAATGCCGCAAGCGTCAACCCGGTTTCATCGGCCAGTTCCACTGCCAGCGAAGACGGTGCGCTGACGGCCGACAGCACCGGAATCCCTGCCATGGCGGCCTTCTGCACCAATTCGAAGGATGCGCGTCCCGAAACCTGCAGGATGGTGTCATGAAGCGGTAATTTTTGCTCGCGCAGCCGGGCCCCGATGACCTTGTCCACCGCATTGTGCCGTCCCACGTCCTCGCGCAGCACCAGCAGCTCCCCGGCGGTGGTGAACAGCCCGGCGGCGTGCACTCCCCCGGTGGAGCTGAAAAGGTTTTGGGCGGCGCGCAGGGTGTCGGGCAATCCCAGCAGCACCTTCACATCCAGGTGGCCCCGGGCGGGGTCCAGCGGGTAGGAGGATTTCTTGGAGACCTCGTCAATGGAGTTGGTGCCGCAGATCCCGCAGGCCGAGGAGGTCACCACGTTCCGTGCCGCGGAAAGGTCCGGCGCCTGGGCGCCGAAGCCGACCTGCACGTCGATGACGTTGAAGGTCTGGTTGCCATCCTCGTCGGTACCTGCGCAGTAGCGCATGGAGACCAGGTGCTCGGTGCGGCTGATGATTCCCTCGGCGAGAAGGAAGCCGGCGACCATGTCGAAGTCGTCGCCGGGGGTGCGCATGGAGGTGGTGAAGGAGGCGCCGTTGAAGCGTATTTCCAGGGGTTCCTCGACCGCGAGTTTTTCCTCGCGGTCGATCCGTGCGCCGTCCAGCGTTGCGCGGACGACGCGCCTGCGGGCTATTTTCCGTCCCATGTCCTTATTGCCTTCCTTGCCTTGGCCGCGATCCGCGCCCCGCGCGGAGCGGCGACCGCCCACTTACCAAGGTAACCGAAGATAGGGCACCGGGGCGCCGGCAGTGGCGCCGTCGGGACCGACCACCAGGATGGCGTCCGCAGCGGCAAGGCCGCGCAGCATGGCCGGCGCCACGTGCTCCGCCGGTGCCAGCAGATCGGGGCCGATGCCGCCGTCCGCCGGGACCCAGCGGGCCGGGACGAGCCGGGTCCGGCCCGGCAGCCGGGCGAAGTCGGTGGCCGAGGGCGCCGATCGGAGTTCTGCCAATTCGCTGCCGCATGCCCCGCGCAGGATCGGGTCAACGAGCGTTGCCACGGCCATGAGCGCCGCCAACGGGTTCCCGGGCAGGGCCACCAGCACGCGGTTTCCGGGCAGGACCGCGACCATTGAAGGGTGGCCGGGGCGCATCGCGACCGAGGAGATGGCTTCCGTACCGCCAATGGCCCGCACCGCGGCGCGCACGAAGTCGCGGTCGGAAAACCCGGTGCCTCCGGTGGTCACCACGAGGTCTGCGGCCCGGGCGTCGTCACCGTCAATCGCCTCAATCGTGGCCGCAAGGGTGTCTCCGATGCGGGCGCTGCCAACAACCCTGCCGCCGAGGTCGGCGATGACCTGGGGCAGCACCGGGGAGAACCCGTCACGGACCTGTCCGGGGGCCGGGCGCCCGGAGGTGATGACCTCGTCCCCGGTGAACACCAGATGCACGGCCGGGACGGCCGCGACCGGGATTTCGTCGTGGCCCGCCACCGCCGCGGTGGCGATGACGCCGGCCCGCAGCAGGGTGCCGGCTACCGCCAGCAGCTCCCCCGCGGAGGCCTCGGTGCCGGAGGGCCTGATGTCGGTGCCTGGGCGCAAGGTCCGCTCGCTGGAGAGCCTGGAGCCCTGAAGCGTCGAGTGCTCGACGCGCAGGATGGAGGTGGCGCCCTCGGGGATCAGTGACCCGGTGACCACGGCGGTGGCCTCTCCGGCGGCGAGGACCACGCGGTCCCCGGCTCCGGGATTGGCGGCCAAAACCTTGAGCAGTCTCCATGGTCCGGGGCCGTTGACTGCGTAGCCGTCCATGGCGGAGGTGGCGCAATGCGGCATCGGGTATCCGGCCACCAGGTCGGCAGCCAGGATGCGCCCGCCGGCCAGGTGCAGGGGCACGGTTTCGGGGGTGCCGGCAATCCGGGCGCCCAGCGCATGGGCATCATTGCGCGCCGCGGCCCACTGGTGGTCTTCCACGGTGCCTGGGCTAGGCGTTGTCGGAGGAAGCGGCGCGCGCGGCAAGTACCGCGCGGGCCAGCGAATCGGCCGAGTCCATGGCGAGTTTTTCGCCGGACCGGGCGCTGCCGACGGCGAGGCCTGCCGCATAGCCGGCCAGGTAGGTCGTCAGCGGGGCCGCTGGACGGACAATGGTGTGTGCGGCAACCCCTGCAAGCGAAAGCACCTGGTCAATGTCGACCTGGGTGTCGGTGAGTTCAAAGGCCTTCAAGAGTTCCTTGACCCATTCCTCGAGTTCGGCTGCAGGCATGGTGCATTCTCCTTGTCAGTGGCCGTTGGCCACCGCTATCCCGTGCCGCCCGGCATCCCCGGGCGTGTCGATGTCGCTGAAGTCCGCGTCGGGAAGCTTCAGGCGTTCCATCTGCACTGTAGCAAGCAGACGCATCATTGACGCATTTTCGAGACTTCCGCGGGGTTCGGCCGCCTGGTCGATCGCCTGGCGCAGGGACGAGGTGAGGATGGCGCAGGAGAGGGTCTGGAGCACGCCGGCGGCATCTTGCGGCACCCACGACTCGATGCCCTCGGCAGGCCTCTCGGTCGCTGCAAGCAGGGCGGCCACCACCGGGCCGGGATCCAATAGGTCCGATGCCAGCACCACTGTCAGTTCGGATGCCTGGTTCTGGCGCTGGGCGCTCTCGTCGTCGGGGCCGTCGTCCAGGGCGGCCCGGCCGGCGGCGACCGCTGCCGCAGGACCGGCAAAGGTGGGGTATTCGCGGGTGATGACCACGCGCTGGAAATCCGGTGCGGTGTCCATGTACCTGGTGACGGCCTCGGCCAGCGCATGGGCGCCGACCACCGCAATGGCCTGGGCGTCGCGGACGGCGTTCAGCGAATGCTCAAGCAGCGTTTCGCCGCGGTGTTCAAGTAGGGGCTTGCTGACCCCGCCCAGGCGGGATCCGCGGCCTCCGGCCACGATGATCGCATCGAATTTCATGCTGCACTCCGTAAGAAGGGACTCCAGGCTTCCGCGGGGCGCTCAAGTTCGGTGATGAACCATTGCGCGCCACGCGGTCGGCTAGGGGCGAACCGCAGCTTCCAGCCCAGCTGTGCAAGCGTCCGGTCTCCCTTGGCGCTGTTGCAGCCCTGGCATGCCGCTACTAGATTCTCCCACGAATCCTCCCCGCCGCGGCTCCGCGGCACGATGTGGTCAATCGTGTTGGCGCTGCGCCCGCAGTAGCCGCAGCGGTGCCCGTCGCGGCGCAGCACGCCACGGCGTGAGACGTTGATGGTGTTGCGATACGGAAGACGGATGTACCGGTTCAGCAAAATCACCGTGGGCCTGGGCATCACCTGGTTCACTCCGACGACCGGGTCGCGGTCGTCGTCGGCAAGGACGGTGGCCTTCCCGGTGAGGACAAGGAGAAGTGCCCGGCGGAAGGTGATGACCGCCAGCGGTTCAAATCCTGCATTCAGTACTAGGGTTCGCATGCGCGCATCCTTAGATCCTGACCCGGCGCAACAGAGGGACCCGTCCACGACGGAAGTCCCTCACGGTGGCGCACGCGGCACTCGGCTTTGGCTCCTGTGCCCTAGCCTAAAACAAGAAACCGCCGTTTTGCGCGCTTTTGGTGGAAACCAGTCGAAATTGCCACCATAATTTTCCCTGCCGTACACCGCGTGCACATGTCGCGGATCAAGGAGTTCCGGCCTCGGGCAAGTCCCGTCGCCGAAGGCACCCGGGTCACCGGCCGGGGATGAAGCGACCCGTGAAACGTCCTGCGTCGTTGGACGAATGCTCGACACCGGCGGTGCTGGAGACCCATATCTCCTTCCCGCCTGTGCCCAGCGCGACCGCGTCAACCACGCCTGTGGTCCGGGCGCCCTCCTTCCAGCTCACTCCCCCGTCGGCGCTGGTCCACGCCACGTTGCCCGGGGTGAAGCCCACGGCCGTTTGGCCTGCCAACGCCACGTATTGCAGCACCGGAGCACCCGGAACCGGCGCGCTGAAGGTCTTCCCGTCGTCGGTGGAACGCCAGATTCCCTGTTCGGTTGCTGCAAGCACGATGCTCCCGTTCGGGTCGGCCGCCAATGTTGCCGGCTGGATCCGAGGGTCGAGCGCCCGCCAGTTTTTGCCGTCAGCGGTGGAGCGCAACATGCCGTCGAACCCGATGACCGCATTCCTGGAGACCGTGAGCGCGTGGAAGTCGGAGATTCCGGAGCGCGAGAGGGTTTCCCAGGTGTTGCCCTTGTCCGTGGAGCGCATCAGTCCCACCGGGTTATCCAAGTCGGTTCCGGGGCCAGGGTGCCCGGAAGCATAGAATCCGTCGGCGCCGAGGCTGAATCCCATCCAGTCCACGAGGGGGCCGATACGCCTAGCGGGGCTCACCGACACGTCGTAAAGCCCTTCATGGGTGGCAAGCAGAACCTGGTCGTTTCCGATGGCGGCCATGCCGTGTACGTGCGCACGGGGATAGCCTTCGACCAATACGGTGTCGCCACTCGGCGAGGTCGCCGGCATTTGCGAGGTTTCGGGTGCCGGCAGGGAAGGTGTGCCGGCCGTTGCTGTTGGGGAGGCCGGCGCGGAAGTGCAGCCAGTCAGGGCCAGCACCCCGATGAACGAGAGCGGCAGGAGAATGGATCTCGTGTCGGGAAGCAATTTCACGGCTACGGGTCCCGACTACTTCTTCAACATTTCGCGCATCTGGCTGATCTCGGCGTTCTGGGCGGAGATGATCTCCCTCGACAGTTCAAGCACCTTGGGGGCCTTGCCGGATGCCAATACCTCTTCGGCCATTTTTGTGGCTCCCAAATGGTGTTCAATCATTTGCTGAAGGAAGAGCTCCTCGGCCTGACTCCCCTGGGCTGACTTGAGCGATTCAAGCTCGGCCGCACCGAGCATGCCGTCCATCTCCGTCTCGTGGCCCATCGTGCGAGGTTCTCCCCAGGCCGTCAGCCACGATTCCATCAAGGCAATTTCGGGAGCCTGGGCATCCTTGATTTCGGTAGCGAGCGAGTCCAGTTCCGGACCCAGCATGTCCTTGTCCAGCATGATCTCGCTCATCTCCAACGCCTGCTCGTGGTGCGGGATCATCATCTGCGCAAACATCGTGTCGGCACTGTTGTGGGCCTGGCTCGTAGCTTGCTGTGAGGCTTCCATACCGGAAGCGTGATCCCCACCGGCATGATCCGTACCGGCAGGCGTGCAGCCTGTCAGAAGTAGTGAGCCTGCCATGAGCGCAGCGGAAATCGACAATGTGGTTTTGGTGTTTTTCAACGGCTTTTCCTTGCTTAGGATGAGAAGTATGGTCCGGTTTGATGGCCGACAATCTCATCTTCGGCAGATTCCGAGCCGCTGTGGCGGGGGCGCGGGTGGGATGCGTTCCAGCCGCGAAAACAGCCTACGGTGCCGGTTCACGGGCCAGGCGCGCGATGCCTTGGTTCCCATGGCGCGGCGGGCAAGCTTGAAGGCAAGCAGCATGAGGCCCAATGCACAGGCACCGGCACCGGCGCATTCGCCAACCCCCTGCACGTGCCCCAGCACCTGCAGCATCCGCTGCGGTTCGACAAGTGGCGGGGAATCGGCGGCGGCAGCCGCGTGATCGACACTTCCATGGATCTCGCCGTGGGTTTCATGTGCTGCGGCCGATGTCCAGGCCGCGCCGAAGACATGCATGGAGAACAGGCCCACAAAGAATGCGCAGAACAAGAGCCATCGAAACCTTGGTCGCCCTGACCTAGACTCGGTGCTTGGCTGCAACATTTTCACATCAATCACCCTATACCCGTCAGGGGTATACTTCCATCGAGTTTCCCGCGTTAACCAACAAGGCCTCCGGTCGATCCGCAAGGATCGGCCGGAGGCCTTGGAACGCTTGTGCTTAGCCCTTGAGGGTGTAGTAACCGTAGAGGGGGTTGCGAGTGACGTCGTGGAGCATCGTGTCGACGGTCGGGTTCTGCGCGCCGATCATCTTGCCGCCACCGAGGTAGATGCCGACGTGGCCGCCACCGTTCTGGAAGACCAGATCACCCGGCTTCGGGGAGCTGGTGCGCACGAACTGGCCCGAGGCGCGGATGGCCGAGGTGCCACGGGCGATGTTGATGCCGTGCTGTGCGTATACGTACTTCACGAAGCCGGAGCAATCCCAGCCGGACGGAGTGTTGCCGCCCCATACGTAGGGAACGCCGACGTACTTGGCTGCGGTTGCCGCGATGCCCGAGAGGTTGGCGGTGTTCATCGAGTCGCTCTTGACCGCTGGGGCACTGGAGGTCGTCGGGGTGCTTTCGCGGTTCGAGCGGGTCATCGGCGCGCTGGCGTCCGAGTTGCTGCTGGAACGGGTCACCGGAGCGGTGTCGTTGGAGCGCGGGGAGACCTCGTTGGCCACGGCGATGACGACCGGAGCCGGTGCCGGCTTGGAGGTGAACGCTGCGCGTTCGATGTTCAGGTCCTTGGCTTTGGAAGCCGAGACCGAGACGGCCTTGACGGCTACGCGCTCTGCGGAAAGGCCTTCGACGGGAACCGCACTTGCGTCGCGGGAAACATCGCCCTGGGCCGGAACGCCCAAGGTCAGAACCAGGCCTGATGCGGCTGCAATGACTGCTGCCTGACGGCCAACCGATCCAGCGTTCGAGGCGACTGCCTTCGAGATGGATTCGAGTGGGTTGGTCCGAACCGGGGTCGCGCGGTGGCGGCCCAATGCTTGACGTGTAGTCACGTAGTAATGCCTCTCCTGATGCCTGCGAGGTGAGCTGTCGGGTTCGAGTGGGAGTCACTCGGCAATCCGGCCGCTAGGCCGAACTACTTAACCCCAAGGCTTCCTGGTGTGGAAACCGAAAGTGGGTCCCCCGCCACTGCCAAACGAGTTTTGAACGGACACCGTGGGCTGGCAGTGCTCGGCACTTCCCGCGGCGGTGAGCAGGATTGTTCCCTGATCACTTACTTAGAATATATGAAGCGAATCCAAAAGTCACGTTCTGGTCACGGAACGGTGACAATTGCCGTTATAACCAGCCCTCGGGGTTTACCCATTTGCCGTTGACGATGACCTCAAGGTGCAGGTGGGGGCCGGTGGAGTTGCCCGTGCTGCCGCTCAAGGAGACGACCTCGCCGCGCTTGACCTTTTGTCCCACGGAGACCTTCAGGGCCGAGTTGTGGTTGTAGCTGGTGTGCAAGCCGTTGCCGTGGTCGATTTCCACTCGGAAGCCGGAGTGGCCGGCCCAGGCGGCCTGCACGACGGTGCCGGCGGCGCTGGCCTTGATCGGGGTGCCCATCGGAACGGCGTAGTCCAGGCCGTTGTGGTTCATGAACCCAGGGCCGGTCGGATTCTTGCGGTGGCCGAAGCGCGAAGTCAATCGGATGCTGTCCACCGGCTGGGCCAGGACCCCGCCGGCGGCGATCCGGGTGACGTCTCCACCGGCAGCGGTCATGACCGTTGCCAGCTTGTCTTCCTCGGTGAATTCACTGGTCAGCGAGGCACGCTCGATCTTGACCTCTTCATTGGCCGGGGCCTTGACGTCGACTACGACGGACTGGGCGACGCGCTCGGTCCCCGCGGTTGCCGTCTCGGCGTCCTTCGCGGGTGAGGCTGCGGCGAAAGCCAGGCCGGACACGGCGGCGACTGCGGCAAGCTTGTGTGTGAAACCAAGGCGGGGGCGCTGCGTCCGGGGCGCGAACTTCAGGACATTGTCCAGTTCGTCGGCTTCGGCCGGAGCGGCAATCGGTGCGGCGGGCGCAACCATGGAGACGGGGATTTCGGTGGCGGCAATGGCTGCCGCATCCGGGGATGCACCGTAACGCAGGCCCGCGACAAAGCGGCGGCCGGTGTACTGCATGGCATCCTGGGCCTCAACGGATTCCGGGACGGCGCTCAGGGCGCGTCGACCGGGACGTCGAGAATTGTTTTCACCGCTCAGTGCGGTGTCCACGATCTGCTCTAGTGAACCTTCAGCAGGCGAAGCATCAACGGGTCCGGACGCACGACGGCGGCCGGGAGTGTGCTGCTGAGTCAAATGTCAACCTCTCATGTATCGCCTGCGAAGTTAGCTGTCGGATTCGAGTCATGAGATCAACTCGGCAGAGCCCACTTAGGTGGACTCAGCTTCACCCCAAGATCCATGGTCCAAGACCAGGAACGGTTGAATGGGTCCTCCGCCCCTACCGGGAATTCTGACTCCTCGATCCGCCGGTAGGGTTATGCGAACCGGATCGGGACTGGATTACATAAGTGCAACCCAACTCGAAACACTACCGGGGTTTATGCCAAAGTTACAATTCCGTTATCAATCCATGCGGCGGACAAACACGTGGGCGCTGACTTCGGTCGGAAGCTCCAGCGCGCCCTCGATTCCCTGCACCCGAACGACCACGTATTCGCCGGCCCTTTCGAGGGTGACTAGGGCTCCCGGGCGGATGCCCCCCTCATCTAGCTGCACCAGCAGCTCGGGTTCCACTTGAATGGTTTCTGCCAGGCGCTCAACCCGGACCGGGCCCAGGTTTCCGTCAATCAGGGCCGAATCGAGACTTTGGACACCTACGGAGATTTTCCCCAGTTCAGGCCCGCCCAGGGCCTCGAGCCCGGGGATCGGGTTTCCATAGGGAGAGGACTCGGGCGAGCCGAGCAACTTGTACAACCGCTGCTCCACGCGCTCGCTCATCACGTGTTCCCAGCGGCAGGCTTCCTCGTGGACGTACTCCCACTCCAGGCCGATGACATCTGCCAGCAGGCGCTCGGCCAGGCGGTGCTTGCGCATCACGCCGGTGGCAACCTCGGCGCCATGCGTGGTCAGTTCAAGGTGGCGGTCGGTGGTCACCACGACCAGCCCGTCCCTTTCCATGCGGGCCACCGTCTGGGAGACCGTGGGCCCGGAGTGCCCAAGTCGCTCGGCAATGCGTGCGCGAAGGGCGATGATGCCCTCTTCCTGGAGTTCCAGGATGGTGCGCAGGTACATTTCGGTGGTATCGATCAAATCTGACACGTTTGCAGCTCCCGCATGGGTTGATTGTTACAAGTGCTCACTACGCTTTCCACTCTACCCGCGTTCACATTGGCGACTCGTTATTACACAATGGACCCCGGAGTGCGCGATTATTGAACCACTGGGCACCCTCAATGCGCATCGATTTGCGGCATCGGAAGTGTCTAAAGCGTAAAAACCCCTTATGAGGAGCAACATGAGCACCGGCGTGACTATTCCCCAAGATCTTTTGCCCGTCGACGGCCGATTTGGTGCAGGACCCTCCAAGGTCCGCCCCGAGCAGGTCCAGGCACTCATCGACGCAGGCACGCAGCTTCTGGGAACCTCGCACCGCCAGGCCCCGGTGAAGAACCTGGTCCGCGACATCCAAGAGGGACTCAAGACCTTCTTCAACGCCCCGGCGGACTACGAAGTGGTTCTGGGCGTGGGCGGCTCCACCGCGTTCTGGGACATCGCCGCATTCGGCCTGGTCCGCACCAAGGCCCAGCACCTCTCCTTCGGCGAGTTCGGCTCGAAGTTTGCCGCCGCCACGAACAAGGCCCCGTTCCTGGAACCGTCCACGATCATCGTCTCCGAGCCCGGCACCCGCCCGGTCCCCGTGGCCGAAGCAGGCGTCGATGTATACGCTTGGCCCCAAAACGAGACCTCCACGGGCGTTGCAGCGCCGGTGCACCGCGTCGAAGGCGCCGATGAGGGATCGCTGATCCTCATTGATGCGACCTCCGCCGCCGGCGGCCTGGACGTCGATGTCTCGCAGGCAGACGTGTACTACTTCGCCCCGCAGAAGAACTTCGCCTCCGACGGCGGCCTGTGGATCGCGCTCTTCTCCCCCGCGGCCATCGCCCGGGCCGAGGAGATCGCCGCGTCCGGCCGCTGGATCCCCGACTTCCTGAACCTGAAGACGGCGATCGACAACTCGCGCCTGAATCAGACCTACAACACCCCGGCACTCTCCACCCTGGTCACGCTCAACGCCCAGGTGCAGTGGCTCAACGCCAACGGAGGCCTGGCATTCGCCGCAGCCCGCACTGCCGACTCCGCCTCACGGATCTACGACTGGGCCGAGGCCTCCGAGGTGGCGACCCCGTACGTCACCGCCCCCGAGGAACGCTCCAACGTCATTGCCACCATCGACTTCGACGATTCGATCGATGCCGCTGCGGTGGCCAAGACGCTGCGCGCCAACGGCGTGGTGGATGTCGAACCGTACCGCAAGCTCGGCCGCAACCAGCTGCGCGTGGCGACCTTCGTGGCCATTGAGCCCGAGGACGTCTCGGCGCTGCTCAAGTGCATTGAGTACGTGCTGAAGAACAGCTAGTTCCCTCGGGGAACAATCGCGGGCGCCGCCCGGGCACGGTATCGATCCTGTGCTCGGGCGGCGCCCGCTTGGTTTTTGGCGGCCGGTTGCGTCCGGGCCAACGGCAAAGGGAAGGGGTGGCGATCTGGTGATCGCCGCCCCTTCCCTTTGCGTTCCAGGGGACAAATCCCCCGGTTGGTTATTCAGCTATTTGGCGTCGTCATCCGCGTCGGCGGGCGCTTCGTCCGAGGCGGCTTCGTCCGCCGGGACCTCGGATTCCCGATCGACCTCCGGGGATTCGTCGTCCGAGGCTGCCGGGCTGGACCCGTCGGTGGCCTCGGAATCGGCATCGCCACCGGTGCCGTCTGCCTCGGCGGAGGCTTCCTCGGCGGCGCGGCGCTCGGCGTCCATTTCCTCCGGGCGAACGCGCTCTGCCCACGGCACCCAGGCCGGGGCCAGGAGTGCATCCTCGCCGGGAAGGATCCCAACCTCGCACACCGTGAGGTCCTTGGCCTGGGCACGCGGGATGCGTGTCAGCGTCGCAAACCAGCTCCAGCCCTCGTAGCCCGGGAGCAGCGCTTCGAAGCGGTGGGTCACCAGGCGTTCGCCGTCGTTGACGGCATCGATGTATTCACCAATGCTGGCTTCGTCGGTGATTTCCAGCAACGCCGTGCGTGCATGGTCCACGGCCTTGGCCAGTGTCGTATCGAGTATTGCTTTGCGGACCATGGGATCAGGCATCCAAATCATCAGCTACGGCGCGCAGCACTGCTGCGACCTTGGCACCCTGGGCTTTTTCCGGGTAACGGCCCCTGCGCAGTCCGTTGGAGACCGAGTCGAGCACCTTGATGAGGTCCTCGATCAACACGGCGGTGTCCTCGGCCGGCTTGCGCTTGGCACGGGCCACCGACGGCGCGTCATCAATGATGCGAACGCTCAAGGCCTGGGCTCCCTTGCGGCCTTCGGCGACGCCGAATTCCATGCGGGTACCTGCACGCAGCTCGGTCATTCCCGCGGGCAGCGCCGAGGCATTCAAATACACTTCCTGGCCCTCGTCGGTTACCAGGAACCCGAACCCCTTGGAGGGTTCGTACCATTTCACTTTGCCGGTTGGCACGTCTAGCTACCTCGTTCTTGCGTCTCAATGGGGCAACGACAGGGGGTCAAGAAGGTTCCGCGTTCCCATTTCTGGCGATCTCCCGGCGCGAAACCACGCAGTCCGTCCCCCGACGGGGGCTTGCGGGCGGGTTCATGCGTCCGGGGAAGTCTATATCTTCTAGGGTACGACATCAGCGGCTTGGACCCTTCCCACCGCCGGGATCGGGAGCCCATTGTGGTTGTTTCGCAGGTGCGCGGTAGTTTTAAGGGGTGAACACCACCGCCGACACCCCAGCATCCCAACGCATCCTGACCTTCCTGGCCGGGGGCATTGCCATCGTCTCGCTCGCCGCCCTGGCCGTCATCCTCATCCAGTACGCGATGCAGCTGGCCCCCGCACCTGTGCTTATTGCCGTGTCGCTCTACGGATTGCCGCTGGCATTCATCCTGCTCATGGCGATCCTGGTGCTGAACTTCCGCGAGCGCCGCCGCTCCCGCTAGCGCACGCCGGATAACCGGACCGGCTCCCCGCCGGCTCCGGGCATCTTGGGGGCGTTCATCGGGTCGGGAACCCTTGCCCGCACAAGAAACACACAGGGTTCTTACAGATAGCGGTTGCAGACTGGTATTCATGAATGCCAAAACCCCCGAAGCAAAGCTCCTGGTCGTCGACGACGAACCAAACATCCGTGAATTGCTTTCCACCTCCCTGCGTTTCGCGGGCTTCGAGGTGGTTGCCGCGGCCAACGGCCGCGAGGCCCTGGCAGCCGTTGAGGCCGACACCCCCGACCTCGCGGTGCTCGACGTGATGCTCCCTGACATGGACGGCTTCACCATCACCCGCCGGCTGCGCGCCGCGGGCAAGCACTTCCCCGTGCTCTTCCTGACCGCACGCGATGACACCGAGGACAAGGTCACCGGGCTGACCGTGGGTGGGGACGACTACGTCACCAAGCCCTTCAGCCTCGACGAGGTCGTGGCCCGCATCCGCGCGGTGCTGCGCCGCACCCAGCCGGCCGAGGAGGACAGCGCGGTCATCCGGGTGGATGACCTCGAGCTGGACGACGACGCACACGAGGTCCGCCGCTCGGGCGAGGTCATCGAGCTCTCCCCCACCGAATTCAAGCTGCTGCGCTACCTGATGATGAACCCCAACCGGGTGCTGTCCAAGGCGCAGATCCTTGACCACGTATGGGAATACGACTTCAATGGTGACGCCTCCATCGTGGAGTCCTACATTTCCTACCTGCGCCGCAAGATCGACTCGCGCCCCGAGTGGCCCTCGTTGATCCAGACCAAGCGCGGTGTCGGCTACCTCATGCGCACGGCCGACCGCCGCTAAGACGAAAGGCCGGTTCCCACACGTGGAAAGTGCCCGCAGATTCTGGCGACAGGTGTCGTTGCGGACCAAGCTCGTGGCGCTCATGAGCGCCCTGATGATTGCGGGCATCGGGGTCACGGCGGTCGGCTCCGCCCAGTCGCTGCGGCTGATGCTCACCGCGCAGCTGGACACGGACCTGAAGTCCAACAGCGCGACCATCACCGCCACCATGCTCAACGACTATGCGGGCATTGCCGACATCAACCCCAAGTCCAACGGGCTCGCCCGTTTCTACGGGGACCTGCGCAACGAGTCCGGCGACATCCTCTACACCATGCCGCGCAAGGCCGCCGCGGACAACGAGCCGCTGGATGCCCCCGCTGTCGACACCGAGGCCATAGGGCGGATGCGGGACGACCCCGGTGCCTCGATCTCGACGCGCGGCACCACCCTGGGCTCCGCCGGGTGGCGGGTGCGCATCGTGGATCTGCCGCGCACCGACTACGACCTCGTATACGCCCTCCCGATGACCTCGGTGCAGGACACCGTCACCAAGGCCACGATGCTGGTGATGTCCACCGGCATGCTTGCCACGCTGTTGATGTCGATGATCGCCTACGGAATCACCACCCGGGCACTGCTGCCACTGCTGCGCGTCGAACGCACCGCCGCTGCCATCGCAGCCGGGGACCTGTCCCGCCGCGTGGAGGACTACCCTCCGGAGACCGAGGTCGGCCGGCTCTCGCGCTCCCTGAACGCGATGCTGGCGCACATCGAGCACGCCTTCCGCGGGCGGGCCGCCTCCGAACGCAAGATGCGCCGGTTCATCCAGGACGCCTCCCACGAACTGCGCACCCCGCTGGTGACCATTCAGGGGTACTCCGAGTTCTACCGGCAGGGCGGGCTGAACGACCCGGAAATGCTGCGCACAGCCATGGGACGCATCGAGGCCGAGTCCAAGCGCATGGCCCAGCTCGTCGAGGACCTGCTGACCCTGGCGAGGCTCGACGAACAACGCCCGCTGGACCGCAAGCCCATCGACCTGCTGCTGCTGGCCGGGGACGCGGCCGAGGACACCCGGGTCAATGCGGTGGACCGCAGGGTGCGCCTGATCGGCCTGGACGGCGGGGCCCCGCAACCGGCACCAACCAGCGGGGACGAGGCCAGGCTGCGGCAGGTCGTGGCCAACCTGATGACCAACGCGCTGCGCTACACCCCCGAGGGCAGCGACATCGAGATCGCCGTGGGAGTCAAGCCTGTCATCGACGGGAGATCCGACGCGGTGCTGGAAATCCGCGACCATGGCCCGGGCATCTCCGATGACGACGCGGGGCGGGTGTTTGAGCGGTTCTACCGCGCCGATTCCTCGCGCCAGCGCGAGACCGGCGGCACGGGGCTGGGGCTTGCAATTGTCGCGGCGATTGCCGCGCAGCACGACGGATCCATCCGGCTCAGCGACACCCCCGGCGGCGGCGCCACGCTGTCGATCCACCTGCCCTGGGTCAAGCCCGAGGACGACCCGGACGAGGATGCGGACGAGGACTGAGCCTGCGGCATTTGGCGTTGTCCACACCCCGTTGCGGCCCTCGGTCCGCGGCGGGGACCGTGCCCTAGCCTGAGGGCGGAGGCACGCATCCATGGCGCGCTTCCCTCCGGGTCACGCGCGGGATTGCCTGCCGCGGCCCGGTGCCAATCCGCCATTGCACGGGAGTGAAGCCAATCATGAGCACCTTTGCCGCCAACACCAACGAAATGCAGGCCCGGTCCATGAACCTGCATGCCACCATCGAGCGCGTCCGGGCGGAGGTGAACTCGCTGACCTCCTCGCTGCAGGACCTGCAGGGCACCTGGCAGGGAGCGGCCTCGGCCAATTTCCAGTCCGTGGTGGCCGACTGGCGCAACACCCAGGCACGCGTCGAGGAATCCCTGTCCTCCATCGGCACCGCGCTGAACCGCGCCTCGGTGCAATACGACGAGGCGGAAGCCGCCAACGCGTCCCTGTTCACGTACTGACCTTTCCGGGGCCGGTTGCCCGGACGGGGTGCGTGAGCGTATTAGTCTGGGGACGTGTCCATCCTCATTGATCCCCCGTTCTGGCCGGCCCACGGAACGCTCTTTTCGCATCTGGTCTCCGATGCGTCGCTGGGAGAGTTGCATGGCTTTGCCCGGGACCACGGCTTGCCCGAGCGTGCCTTCGACCGCGACCACTACGACGTGCCGCAAGAGCGCTACGACGATCTGGTCGCGGCCGGCGCCGTCCCGCTCCCGGCCACCGAGCTGGTGCGCCGGCTCATTGCCTCGGGGCTGCGCGTGCGCGCCAAGGAGCGCCCCGAACGCCTCGACGCGGTGCTGGCCACCCGCTGGGACGCCCTGGGGCTCGGTGCCCCGGAGCTGGGCCGTGAACTGCTGGCTTGCTGGAGCCAGGAGCAGCGCTTCTACCACGACCGGGCCCACCTGCTGGCGGTCCTGACGGCCCTGGACACCCTGACCGGCGGGAGCGCGGCGAGGAAAGCTCACCTGCCGGTGTACCTGGCTGCGTGGTTCCACGACGCCGTGTATCGCGGCACGGCAACGGATGAAGAGGACTCGGCGGCACTGGCCGCAGCACGCCTGCCGGAGCACGGCGTCGCCGGGCCCGTGGTGGGCGAGGTTGTCCGCCTCGTCCTGCTGACCAAGACGCACAAGCCCGCACCGGGAGATGCTGCCGGCGCCCTGCTCTGCGACGCGGACCTGGAGGTCCTGGCCCGCCCGGCCGCCGCCTACCGGCGATACACCGCCGCGGTGCGCCGCGAATACGCCCACGTGCCGGACGCCGACTTCGCCCGCGGGCGCTCCGCGATCCTGCGCGGTCTGTTGGACGGAGGTTCCCTCTACGCGGGCGAACGGGGTCGGGAGATGTGGGAAGAGGCCGCCCGGGCCAACCTGTCGGCCGAGCTCCAGGATCTGGAAGCCGTGGCGCAATAGGAGTCGGTCGTTGGCGGAACCCCTACCGCCCCAGTGCTGCGGCCCACAGCGGTTCGTGTTCCCTCACGAACCGCGCGGCGCCTGCCCAATGGCTGCCATGCCCGCCGGCGAACATCGCGCCCCACGGCTGGAAGTCGCTGCGATGGGCCTCTTGGAGGAAGTCGTGCATGGCCTCGGTCCGCTCGCCCATTGCCCCGGGCAGTCGGGCGCGCAGCTCGGCGTCGGCCCGGTAGCCGTCAACAACCAATGTCCGCAGCCGCGCCGCCGCCTGGGCGGGGTCCTCGCCGGCGACGAGGAAGGCAAACGACTGGGCAGCGTAGGCCAGATCCCAAAGCCGGGTGCTTGGCCCGGCGCCGTCCCAGTCAATGAAGGCCTGGTGGTCCCCGTTCACCAGGTTCCAGGGGGCGAGGTCGTTGTGGCAGATCAGCTCCGCGTGGGGAACCGGGATCAGGGCGGACCAGGAGTCGTCCGGGGATCGCTTGAAGTTGCCGGCTGCGTCGTGGATCCGCCGGATCCGGTGCCCAACCTCCTCCAAGACCACCAACGACAGGGGCCGGTCATGGGGCGCGGGTGTCCCTGGAACAAATTCCGTGACTTGTCGGCCTTCCTGGTCCCGGCCCAGTGGCCGAGGGACCTCGGAGAGCCCCTGCTCGCGGAGGTGGGCCATGAACCGTTGAACCGATGGCGTGCTTTCCAGCCAGGGCTTGCGCACCGTCCCGCCCACGCGCACCACTTCCTCGGCGGCATTCCCGCCGGCCAGCGGCTCTTCGAATTCGGGCATGGCCCCATACTAATCCGGCTCAAACGCGCTGAAGGAACGAACCATTGCGGTCGCGTCCGTTTCGCCCGGCGCCCTGCCTTGTTAAAGCCGAACGCCGCCTTCCCCGTACGGTGCACCGTCCTCCCACAAGGGGAATTCGGTACACCGCGGGAAAAGCGGCTTTCGGTCTCAGCTAGGTACTGCTAACGCACGAAGGCGCGGTGTGGCAAGGGGGATTAGAATCCGCCCATGCCGCCCATGCCACCCATGTCGTCGCCACCCGGTGCTGCTGCGCCGGCCGGGACCGGCTTGTCAGCGACAACGGCCTCGGTGGTCAGGAACAGACCGGCAATGGAGGCGGCGTTCTGCAGTGCAGAGCGCGTGACCTTTACCGGGTCGTTCACGCCGGCTGCGAGGAGGTCCTCGTAGACGCCGGTGGCTGCGTTCAGGCCGTGACCTGCGGGCAGGCCCTTGACCTTGTCGGCGACAACGCCCGGCTCCATGCCGGCGTTGAAGGCGATCTGCTTCAGCGGAGCTTCGATGGCAACGCGCACGATGTTCGCACCGGTTGCCTCGTCGCCCGTGAGCTGCAGCTTGGCGAACGCAGCAGCGCCGGCCTGGATGAGGGCCACGCCGCCGCCGGCGACGATGCCTTCTTCAACGGCAGCCTTGGCGTTGCGCACTGCATCTTCGATGCGGTGCTTGCGTTCCTTGAGCTCAACCTCGGTTGCGGCACCAGCCTTGATGACTGCAACGCCGCCGGCCAGCTTGGCCAGACGTTCCTGCAGCTTCTCGCGGTCGTAATCCGAATCGGTGTTCTCGATTTCGGCGCGAATCTGGTTCACGCGACCGGCGATCTCCTCGGCGTCGCCCGCACCCTCGACGATGGTGGTCTCGTCCTTGGTGACAACAACCTTGCGAGCAGAGCCCAGCAGGTCGATGGTGGCGTTTTCGAGCTTCAGGCCGATTTCCTCGGAGATGACCTGGCCACCGGTGAGGATGGCGATGTCGGCCAGCATGGCCTTGCGGCGGTCGCCGAAGCCCGGAGCCTTGACGGCGACGGACTTGAACAGGCCACGGATCTTGTTCACGATCAAGGTGGCAAGGGCTTCGCCCTCGATGTCCTCGGCGATGATCAGCAGCGGCTTGTTCGACTGCATGACCTTTTCAAGGATGGAAACCATGTCCTTGACGTTGGTGATCTTCGAGTTGACGATCAGGATGTACGGATCCTCAAGGACCGTTTCCTGGCGCTCGTTGTCGGTGACGAAGTAGGCCGAGATGTAGCCCTTGTCGAAGCGCATGCCCTCGGTGAGCTCAAGCTCGAGGCCGAAGGTGTTCGACTCCTCAACGGTGATGACACCTTCCTTGCCGACCTTGTCCAGTGCCTCGGCGATCAAGGCGCCGATTTCGTTGTCACCGGCGGAGATCGATGCGGTGGCGGCGATCTCTTCCTTGGTTTCGATTTCCTTGGCGGAAGCCAGCAGTTCGACGGTGACGGCCTCAACGGCCTTCTCGATGCCGCGCTTCAGGGACAGCGGGTCGGCGCCGGCGGCAACGTTGCGCAGGCCTTCCTTCACCAGTGCCTGGGCGAGGACGGTTGCAGTGGTAGTACCGTCGCCAGCGACGTCATCCGTCTTCTTGGCAACTTCCTTGACCAGCTCGGCGCCGATCTTTTCGTAAGGGTCGTCCAGCTCGATCTCCTTGGCGATGGAAACACCATCGTTGGTGATCGTGGGGGCGCCCCACTTCTTTTCGAGGACGACGTTGCGTCCACGCGGGCCGAGGGTGACCTTGACGGCGTCGGCGAGGATGTTCAGGCCCCGCTCAAGACCGCGGCGTGCCTCTTCATCAAATGCAATGATCTTGGCCATAACGGCAGTAGTCCTTTCGGGACAGTCGTTAAGAATGAACCTCGCTGCAGTGCCCGCGACGGACGATCCTTCACCGGCGGCCTCTGTATGCCGCGGCTGGGGATCTCACTCCAGCTAGGT
>NZ_JBKKAP010000089.1:0-5015 GCF_046714615.1 Paeniglutamicibacter sp. | reverse complement strand
CGGCCCTTGGAAGAGGAAGGCTTCAAACGAAGAACCTCGTCCAGTGCTGCTGCGTAGTTCTCTGCAAGCTTCTGAGCATCGAAGGAAACCTTGCCGATGATGAAGTGCAGGTTCGAGTGCTTGTCGAAGCGGAAGGCGATCTTGCCACCCTTGATCTCGTTGACGGCCTTGGCGACATCCATGGTCACGGTACCGGTCTTCGGGTTCGGCATCAGGTTACGAGGACCCAAGACCTTACCCAAACGGCCAACCTTGCCCATGAGGTCAGGGGTAGCAACTGCTGCGTCGAAGTCGGTCCAGCCGCCGGCGATCTTGGCGATCAGGTCGTCCGAGCCAACGAAGTCGGCGCCGGCTGCGATTGCAGCTTCTGCCTTGTCGCCATTGGCGAACACGAGGACGCGGGCGGTCTTGCCGGTGCCGTGGGGAAGGATCACGGTGCCGCGAACCATCTGGTCGGCCTTGCGAGGGTCGACGCCCAAGCGGAAGGCTACCTCAACGGTCTCGTCGGCCTTCGAGAAGGCGATCTCCTTGGCGAGGGCAACTGCCTCGGCCGGAGCGTAGAACTTGTCTTCTTCGATCTTCGCCGCGGCGGCTACGAATGCTTTACTGCGCTTTGCCATCTGCTTTTTCTCCTTATGCAGTCGTGGTCATGTATGGGTCGCGCGCGACCCTGCCACTTGCAATGCGGTGCACCGGATTCTTCCGGATAGTTCCGCATCGTCTTGGTTGTTATGGGGGTGCGCTCCTGAATTTCCAGGTGCGCGGGTGTGGAAGGCGGAATTAGCCTTCTACGGTGATGCCCATCGAGCGGGCGGTGCCGGCGATGATCAGGGCGGCAGACTTGATGTCGTTGGCGTTGAGGTCTTCCATCTTCACGGTGGCGATCTCTTCGACCTGTGCCTGGGTCAGCTTGGCAACCTTGACGGTGTGCGGGGTCGCTGAACCCTTGTCCACGCCTGCAGCCTTTTTGATGAGCTCGGCAGCCGGAGGAGTCTTGGTGATGAAGGTGAAGGAACGGTCTTCGTAGACAGTAATTTCAACCGGAACCACGTTGCCGCGCTGCGACTCGGTGGCGGCGTTGTACGCCTTGCAGAATTCCATGATGTTGACGCCGTGCTGACCAAGCGCCGGTCCGATCGGCGGTGCCGGGTTGGCGGCGCCTGCCTTGATCTGCAGCTTGATGAGTCCGGTGACCTTTTTCTTGGGGGCCATGTCGGGTCCTTCTTCTATTGCGTTGCCCCGTTGCACAGGAGCGTGCCTCGGGGGGTTGACCGCCGTGGCGCGGCGGCCGAGTCATGCCGATTTCCCGGTAAAGCAAACCGGGAAGGCACGAAGTCTTTAATGTTACTGGATCTTGGTGACCTGGCTGAACGACAGGGTCACCGGGGTCTCGCGCTCGAAGATCGAGACCAGGACGACCAAGGTGGAGGACTCCAGCTTGATCTCGCTGATCGTTGCCGGCAGCGTCTCGAACGGGCCGTCGTTGACGATGACCGATTCGCCGACCTCGAAGTCAACGTGGACCTCGGTGATCGGGGCGCGGCCGGCCTTCGAGTGCTCGCCATCTTCTTCGGTGACGATGGTGTGCTCGAGCATCGAGAAGACTTCCTCGAGACGCAGCGGCACGGGGTCGTGGGCGTTGCCGACGAAGCCGGTGACACCGGGAGTGTGGCGAACCGCACCCCATGAGGCGTCGGTCAGTTCCATGCGGACCAAGACGTAGCCGGGGATCCGAACGCGACGCACGATCTTGCGCGTAGTGTTCTTGATCTCCACGACCTCTTCCATCGGGACCTGGATTTCATAAATGAATTCCTCCATGCCCAGGGTCTGGATACGGGTCTCGAGGTTCACCTTGACGCGGTTTTCGTAACCTGCGTACGAGTGGATGACGTACCAGTCGCCGGGCTGGCGGCGAAGCTTGGTGCGGAATTCTTCAATGGGATCCACTGCCGGGATTTCCTCGGCTGCTTCATCCTGCTCGGCATCCTCGGGAGCCTGCACGGCGTCCTCGGAAACCTCGGGAGCCTGCTCGGCGTCCTCGGAAACGACGGAATCGGCCGATACCTGATCGGCATCAGCCTCTACTGCCTGGCCTTCGAATACTTCGGTGGCCTGCGGTTCGAGTTCCTGCTCGGACACTGCGGTTCCTGCTTTCTGTTACTGGTTCACCAGAAATGTGGGGCGAATGGTCCCGTGTTACTGTTCGGGCGAATTGGTGAAGATGAGAATTGATCCGTTTCCAAACACGAAGTCCAGACCGGAAATGATCAGCATCATGAACACCACAAAGCCGATGACTACCAACGTGTAGTTGACCAGCTCACTGCGGGTCGGGGTGACGACCTTCTTCAGTTCGGAAATCATCTGGCGGAAGAAGAGGGCCATGCCCGCGAAGAAACCGGCTTTTGACGGCTTCTTGTCGTGCCCAGCGCCGTGCGATTCGCTCGCAGTCGTTTCGGTCACCGATTCCTCGTTTCAGATTATCCCACATGAAACAATCACGGTGTGCCGCAGCCGTATCGACCACAACACACCGTGACGTGAATATTCGCCGAGCAACCGTAGATGATTGCCACTGCGCAGGGCAGACAGGACTCGAACCTGCAACCTGCGGTTTTGGAGACCGCTGCGCTACCAATTGCGCCACTACCCTTCGAGCGTAATGCTCGCGGACCATCAAATCCATTGCGGACTTGGTGATCCAGATGTTTTCCAACACCGAGGAACAAGTCTACGCAAAGAATGTGCCGATTGTCGAACCGGGCACTCCGAGCCCGGTTTCACAGGCGATTTGGCCTCCGAAGATGACTGCTAGGTTGGGTGCATGTTCCCCCTGACACCCCGGCGCCCCGGCCCTGGCCACTCCGGCGCCCTGGTCTTGCTGGTCTTTGCGGGCGGCTCCGTGCTCGATGCCATTCTGCGCACCACCTCACGTTATTCGCCTGCCGCCGGAATGCTGCCGCAGGTGCTGCTGGCCGCGGTCCCGATGTTCATCGCCATCGGCGCATGGGTGTGCCTGCGCAGCCGCAAGGACCTTTCCGGTCAGCTGTTGCTGCAATTGCTGCTGGGGATCGTCATTGGCATCCTCGCCATGCGCTCGGCCCTGCCACTGTCCTGGTACCTCGGCATCGGGCTGGTCCTCTGGGCCATGCGCCTGGGCTTGAACCTGCTGATGTGGGTGGGCACC
Source organism: Paeniglutamicibacter sp. (assembly GCF_046714615.1). Taxonomy (NCBI): domain Bacteria; kingdom Bacillati; phylum Actinomycetota; class Actinomycetes; order Micrococcales; family Micrococcaceae; genus Paeniglutamicibacter; species Paeniglutamicibacter sp. The sequence continues at coordinate 1,825 of NZ_JBKKAP010000089.1, read as the reverse complement.
AGCCTGCTGGTCCTGGCCGCGGGGGCGCAGTTCGGGATGATCGCGTACACCGGCGTCCTATTCCTGCCCTTCGTGGCCACCCCGGTCCTCTTCCTGGGGGCAGCGGCCTACTTCCAGCTGCACCAGGTACGCCACCAGCAACAGCAGGAGGTAGACCCCGAAGCGGACCGGGCCAGCGCCCTGCATCGCAAACGCTACGGCCGCGAGCCCGGCCAGTAGCCCACCTCGGACCCGCCGCACCGGCAGGCTCGTCGCGGCCGGCCCGCCCCTGGCGCGACCCGCGCGAAGTGACGCTTCACACTCGCGCGGCGTGTCCACAAATAATCGTCCTCCCACCACGGTGCCGACTAAGCTTGGCTCATACGTTCACCCACACCTCCCTTTCCAGGAAGCGACGACATGGCACGCATTTCCCGACGTATCGGGTCCATCGCAGAATCCGCCACACTGGCCGTAGACGGCAAAGCCAAGGCCCTGAAGGCGGCGGGGCGTCCCGTCATCGGCTTCGGCGCCGGCGAACCGGATTTCCCCACCCCCGACTACATCGTTGAGGCCGCGGTTGCCGCTGCCCGCAACCCCAAGTACCACCGCTACTCCCCCGCGGCGGGCCTGCCTGAGCTGCGCGCGGCCATCGCGGAGAAGACCATGCGCGACTCGGGCTACCGGATCGACGCCTCCCAGGTCATGGTCACCAACGGCGGCAAGCAGGCCGTGTACAACGCGTTTGCCACCCTGCTTGATCCGGGCGACGAGGTCATCATGCCCACCCCCTTCTGGACCACGTACCCCGAGGCCATCCGCCTGGCCGGCGGTGTCCCCGTCGAGGTGTTTGCCGGTCCGGAGCAGGGCTACAAGGTCACCATCGACCAGCTCGAGGCAGCGCTCACCGAGAAGACCAAGGTGCTGCTCTTCGTTTCCCCGTCCAACCCGACCGGTGCCGTGTACTCCCCGGACCAGGTGGCGGAAATCGGCCGCTGGGCCGCGTCGAAGGACCTCTGGGTCATCACCGACGAGATCTACGAACACCTGACCTATGACGATGCGGTGTTCACCTCGATCGCCACCGCCGCCCCGGAACTGGGCGACAAGGTCATCATCCTCAACGGCGTGGCCAAGACCTATGCCATGACCGGCTGGCGCGTGGGATGGATGGCCGGGCCGCTGGATGTCATCAAGGCCGCCACCAACCTGCAGTCGCACGCGACCTCCAACGTCTCGAACGTCTCGCAGATCGCCGCGCTGGCGGCCGTTTCCGGCCCGCTGGATGCGGTGGCCGAGATGCGTACGGCCTTTGACCGCCGCCGCAAGGCCATGGTCTCGGCGCTGAACGCCATCGACGGCGTGAACTGCCCGGTCCCCGAGGGCGCGTTCTACGCGTACTCGGATGTGCGCGGGCTGCTGGGCCGCGAGATCCGCGGCGTGGTGCCCAACACCAGCGCCGAGCTGGCCGCACTGATCCTGGAACAGGTGGAGGTGGCGGTGGTCCCGGGCGAGGCCTTCGGCCCCTCGGGCTACATCCGCATGTCCTACGCCCTGGGCGACGAGGACCTGGCCGAGGGTGTGGGCCGCCTGGCCACCCTGCTGGGCGAGGCCAAGTAGCGCAGCACGCGTTGAACTCTTGAAGGCCCGCGGCCGGGGCCCTTGGGGGCCGGCCCCCGGCCGTTTTGCTGGCCCCCCCCGGCGGGGGGCCGGGCCCCCTTGCCCCCGGCCGCCGGCCTTCAGGAGTTCAACGCGTGCTGCGCTACTTGGCCTCGCCCAGCAGGGTGGCCAGGCGGCCCACACCCTCGGCCAGGTCTTCGTCGCCCAGGGCGTATGACATCCGGAT
>NZ_JBKKAP010000088.1:0-44706 GCF_046714615.1 Paeniglutamicibacter sp. | reverse complement strand
GAGCTGGACTCCCACACAACACTGTTCGTGCCGACGGTGGATGTTGCCGTGGAGGAGAAGCTGGTATCAGCGCCAGCTTCAATACTCTTGTCCTGCGGATCTGTCACCACAAGCCCGGAGGGCAGGGACTTCTGCTGAATTGTTCCGGCGAACCCGAACTGCTTGTCGGCGATGCCAATGTCGACGGCCCACGTCAAAACATTGCTTTCAGCCCGGGGGAAGCTCCAGGCACCGGTCAGTGCATTGATCTGAGCCGTGGCGGAGACCGGGATGATGGTGGTGCCATCCGTGGTCTTCAGTGGCGATACCTGATTTGCACCCGCGTAGATGGCGGGCAGCACCGCCCGCTGGCCCACCATGTGCAGTGTTTCAAGGTTGCTCAGAGTCGCCAACGGCGCCACGTTAACCAGGCGATTTTCGGACAAAAGAAGTCTGCGCAAATTGGTCAGTCCGGAAAGCGGCGAAACGTCCTCAATGTTGTTTTCTGAGAGAAACAGTTCTTCCAGCGTTGACAATGCTGACAGCCCAGTGACCTCGCTGAGGCCAGTTCTTTCCAGCGCCAACGACTTAATGTGCCCAAGATCCTTGAGCGGAGAAACGTCGTTGATCTCATTGTCCGAGAGCACCAGGTTTTCCACGCTGGCAAGACCCGCCAAGCTGGAAATGTCCGTGATCTTGTTCTGCGTCAAGCGCAGGTACGTGACATTGGCCAAGCCGCTCAGGGCCGAGACATCCACTACGTTGTTTAGATGGAGGTCAACCTCTTTGAGACGCGTCAGGAGCTTCAAAGGCTCCACTGAAACAACATGGTTCTCATACAGTCGCAAGTACTCAAGATTGGGCATGCCTGCCACGACCGCAATATCTGCAACATTGTTGTAGTTCAGGTTCAGAACTTGGAGTTTACCAAGACCCGTCAGCGCAGAAATATTGACAATGTTGTTGCTTTCCAGGACGAGCCTGGTAAGTTCCGTCAACCCAGTCAGGGCAGATAGGTCCTGGAAATTGTTGGAGCGGAGATCAACTTCCTTCACCGAGGTGAATGCTTCAAGCCCTGTGAGCAACGTGATGCCGCGAGAGGCACAATTGAGTACCCCGGTGAAGACTCCGGCTTGCGTTTCGGTAATGACGGCAGCGGGCGCCTGTCCCAAGGCGACATTCATGCAGCTTCTAAGATTGCTGTCCGGTACAGCCACATCGCCGGGTGCGGCCTGAGCTGGCAATATGCCGGCCAATGCGATCGCGGTGACGGCCGATCCCCCAAGAATCGTCTGCCAAATTTTCTTCAAAAGTATTTTCCCCCTAGTGAATCGTTGTGGCATTCGAGACCAATCAATGAATGCCATAACGTTGAGCAACCCAGTGCCCCATTAAAACCAATATTTGTATTTGACAATGCCCCAAGGCGTACTAGCCAAAAGGACACAGAAAGTCCCCGCCGTCGCATCCTCCTAAAGGGGAAGCAACTGCGGGGACTAAAGCGGTCCGCGGTGATTGAGCCAGTCGAAATCAAGCTCCACCAGCAGAACCAGTTACGGACGCATGTCGCCGGTTTCGATGTAGCGCTGGTGCCAGGAAAGCGCCTCGCCCATCAGGTGCGGGGTGTGCTTGCCATAAGAGTCACGGGAAGCGCGCTCGAAGTAGTCTTCCAGCATGGGCTTGTAGTCCGGGTGAGCACACTTCTCAACAATCACGCGGGCGCGCTGCTTCGGCGCCAGGCCGCGCAGGTCGGCAAGGCCCTGCTCGGTAATCAGGATCATGGTGTCGTGCTCGGTGTGGTCAACGTGGCTGGCCATCGGCACGATGCCGGAGATCTTTCCACCCTTGGCGGTCGACGGGGACATGAACACCGAGAGGTAGCCGTTGCGGGCGAAGTCGCCCGAGCCGCCGATGCCGTTCATGACGTGCGAGCCGACCACGTTGGTGGAGTTCACGTTGCCGTAGATGTCGGCCTCGATCATGCCGTTCAGGGCGATGCAGCCCAGCCGCCGGACCAGCTCGGGGTGGTTGGAGATTTCCTGCGGGCGCAGCAGGATGCGCTCGCGGTAGAAGTCCACGTGCCTGTTGAATTCGTCGATGCCGGCGGCGGAGAGGGAAAAGGAGGTGGCCGAGGCGAAGCCCAGGGTTCCGTCCTTGAGCAGGGACAGCATGCCGTCCTGGATGACCTCGGTGTAGGCCTGCAGGCCCTTGTATCCCCCGCGGGCCAGCCCGGCGAGGACCGCGTTGGCAATGTTTCCCACGCCCGATTGCAACGGCAGCAGCTTGTCTGTCAGCCGTCCGGCCCGGATCTCGTGGTCAAGGAAGTCCAACAGGTGGTCGGCGATCTGCGTGCTGGTCGCATCGACCGGCGCGAACGGGCTCAGCCTGTCCGGGGCATTGGTTTCCACCACGGCGACGATCTTGGCCGGGTCCACGCGCAGGTAGGGCTCGCCGATGCGCTGGTCGGCGGTGGTCATCTGGATGGGCAAGCGGTGCGGGGGCAGTGCGGTGCCGTAGTAGATGTCGTGCATGCCCTCCATGGCGGCGGACTGCTGGGTGTTGACCTCGATGATGACCTTGTCGGCCATGTCCAGCCAGGTCTTGTTGTTGCCCACAGACGAGGACGGGATCAGGCTGCCGTCCTCCTTGATGCCGACTACCTCGATGATCGCCAGGTCGATCTTGCCGTAGAAGCCAAACCAGGCATGCTGGGCCACGTGGGAGAGGTGGATATCCATGTATTCCATCTCGCCGTCGTTGATGCGGCGGCGCAGCTCCGGATCCGACATGTAGGGCAGGCGCAACTCCACGCCGCCGGCCCGGGCCAGCACCCCGTCGAGCTCCGGGGCGGTCGAGGCGCCGGTGAGCACGTTGATCTTGAACGGATTCCCTGCCGCCTGCTCCTTTTCCATGAGGGCGGCGAGTGCCCCCGGGACGGCCTTCGGGTAGCCGGCGCCGGTGAAGCCGCTCATGGCCACCGTCATGCCGGGCTTGACCAAGGCCGCGGCCTGTTCGGCCGGCATTCGAAGGTCGAGGAACTTGGGGTTTTGGATCCGATCGTGCACGGCTGCCCTTCCTAAAGGTGTGTGACACACGTTGCTTCGTGTCATTCGCGCCACTTTAGTCCCTGATCGCGTCACATTTGGGCCATTTTGCGCATTCGGCATGGGGAACCGTCGGACGGTTCGGTGAGGCGGCCCGTATTTGCGTTGACTGGCAGGGGGCATCAAGATGGCCGAATACCATGGCGGGATGGACGAGCGACGGAAAATGATGTGGACGATGCTGTGCATCGGCGCCGTGGTCCTCACCGGTTGGGTGGTCATTGGTTCGGGCATCTTGGCCCGACTGCTCGATCCGTAGTCCGGCGTTCGGCCGGGCAAACGAAAACGGGTGCACCGGCCGATTCAATGGCGGGCCCACCCGTTTTTCTAGTTCATGGGCGCGGGCCGTTCATTCCCGTGCCGACCACATTCTTAGGCGGCTTTTTCGGCTCCTGGTTCCTCGTGCTTCTGGTGGGCCTTGCGGTAGCGCGAGACCATGGCAAAGGTCAGGACGCTGAGTAGGCCGATCATCGTGAAGGCAGTAATGATGAGTGCTTCATGACCTGGAGTCATGGCGATCCGTCCCTTCATGAGGGTACGGAAAATCGACGGGTGTGTCGTGGGTCGTTCACCGCCGAACGCGCCGTGTTCGACGCCGGGAGGCGTCGAACAGTTGGCACATTACGATTGGTGCTATTGCACGCCCTCCACAGTAATGGGAGGGCCTGCCGTTATTCGAACAATCCTCGTTGATCCGCTGGCCCACTAACCGGCCAGCTCCAACGTGCAATCGACCTCAGAGTCGAAGGGCAGGGGCCTGCCAGCAAAGATTTCTGGCAGGCTTGCTTCTTCGAAACGCGCGGCCCGTTTTCGGTTCAGGCTGCAGAGCGTGGTTCCGGGGGATTTGCTGTCGCTACCATCAGCGCTGCATCCGGCCCTGACAAATTCATCCCGGCCCAATTGTCCGTTCCACCCAAGGGTTCACACGGATATCCGAGCGGCTGTGCGAATAAATTCGACTACTCACGCTCTTCTAGCAAACCTCAAGGAGACCTTTAACTATCGCATATTTGCACTCAGTAGACAAATCGGCTGGCACATCGTTGCCTAACGCGCGCTCGATCGGCCACTGAGATTCACCATTCCACCTCGTCAAGCAGGAGTGCGCCGTTGGCGGCGTCGCGCGCGATTGCCCCGCCGAGCCGCACCGAGGCCTTCCGGTAACTGTCGGTTTCCAGGACCTTCACAATGGCCTTCGCGATCCGGGGTGCGGCGGCGCCGCGCGGAACCGCGATGCCTGCCCCTCGCAAGGTGACCCGGATGGCATTGCCGGATTGGTCACGGCCGTGATGCAAGATCACGAGCGGCAATCCCGCGGCCAGCGCCTTGATCACGGTGCCGTGGCCTCCATGCGTGACAACCAGGCTGGCGCGTCCCATCACCTGGTGGTGGGGCGCGGCGGCAACGACGGTGACATTGGCCGGCGCACGGATCTCCTCGGGGTCGACCGCGGGGCCAGTGGTCACCAGCCCGCGCACCGGCAGGCTCCCGAGCGCGTCCACGATCCGCTGCATGCACTGCACATGGTTTTGGAAGGTCGAGGACATGGCCACCAGGACCAGCGGCGCCTCGCCGGCGGGCGGGGCCCACGGGGCATTGGATGTCCACGCCGGGTCATCGAGGATCGGTCCCACGTAGCGGGCGTTGGCCGGCAACTCGGCAGGGAAATCGAAGGCTGACGAGGTGAGAATCAACTGCCGCCTGGCATGGTGCATCTGTTCCCACGTATTGGCCAGCGGGGCCAGCCGGTACTCGGCGCGCAATTCGTTCAACGGCGCCAACGCGTAGCGGTCGATCAGCTTGGTGCCGCCGAACGTCGTCATGCGGTCGCGCAGTGCACCCAGCGGGCCCTTCGCGGGGGCAAAGCCGGTGCCGACTTGCGGCATGCCCTTGGCCGGAAGCGGGTAGGTGTTCGGCAGCAGGACATCGAACGAAACCCCTCGCGCCTCCGCCGCAATCATGGCGCCAAAGGCGCCGAACCCCGTCAAAACGAGGTCCGGCCGCACCTCGTCGATGGCCGACGCGGTGTCCCGTGCCTGCTGCGGGGCCGGTTCCACAAACATGCTCTTGACCGTGTCGCGGGCCAGGCCCATCGGGGTTCGCGCCGCCCAGTCGCGGATCTCGGCGGTTTCGCCATCGGTCCAGGAACGGAAGGTGACTCCGGTTCCGGTTACCTGCTCCTCCATGGAGTCATCGGCGAGCATCACGACATGGTGTCCCCGTCGTGCGATCCGGCGGGCGACGCCAAATTCCGGCGGGACCGTGCCGCCGGCGTCCTTGAGTGCGAAAAGGTAGGTGCGGCGCGTGGCTTCCGCAGCGGGCCCCGCGCCCCGGGGCCTGTCAGTGGGATCGCTCATGGCAGCAACGGTACGCCGCGGGTATGCCGCGCAACATCCGTGCCAGTACCCGTTTATTTCCTGCACCGTGCCCTCGGGGAACACCCGTGGAGATCGCCGCTTGCCGCCCGGCATCCCCCCCTGTTCGCCGGAGCAGAGTAGGCTTCCGTCCATGACCACCGCCGTCGTTTTCGTCGCAGTGCTTGTCCTGTTGGCTCTCTTCCAGGTTGCCCTGGCGCTCGGCGCCCCGTGGGGCCGGTTCGCGTGGGGCGGGCAACACCCCGGAACACTGCCGACCGGCTACCGGATCGCCTCCGCGCTCTCCATCCTGGTCTACGGGTTCATCGCGGTGCTCGCCCTGGACCGTGCCGGGGTGCTCGACCTGTTTCCGGAAGGCTTCTCCCGGGTGGGAAGCTGGGTCGTGTTCGGGTACCTCGCCCTCGGGGTGGTGATGAATGCGATCTCTCGATCCAAGCCGGAACGCTACGCGATGACACCGGTTGCGCTCGTGCTTGCGGTCCTCGCGCTGCTCATCGCGCTTTCACCTGCCGCCGAGAGGTCTTTCGCCGGCATGGTGCTGGACAACGGGACCGGTCCCGTCTACTGCACGACCGTCATGGAGTCCTACCCTCCGCAATGCGGCCGCGACTCCCCCGCGGTGCTCGGCTGGGACTGGAGCGCCGTGGAGCACGAGCAGTCGCAGTCGGTCCGCTGGGGCGAGTACAGCTTCCAGGGTGTGCGCGGGCGCGACACGATCACCCTCGGCGACGGGGCAACTCCGCTGCGCTGAGCAGGTGGGGAAGAGGGGATGCGCCGATGAAGGCAACGCGGCATGGCGGCCGGTTCGCCGGAATCCTCATGCCCGCCCTGCTGCTGGCGGGCTGTTCGAGCCCGGGAAGCGTTGCCGAGAGGGTCGAGCGTGGCCTTCCCCCATCGCGGGCGAGGCCGGAAGTTCGGAAATTTCGCCCCTCGATGGGCCGGCCGCCGTCTGGCTCGGGAACGACAGGCGATTCGCGCTGATCACGTTTGGCAGTTCGTCCTGCCCGGCCGTGGTGACCTCGATGGAGGGTGTTGCCGCCGATGCGAACGAGCTGCGCGTGGAGCCTTCCGGCGGGTCCGGACCCTGCACCGCGGACCTGACGCCGACCACGCACGAGCTGGCGTTGCCAGGCTCGGTGACGGGGCGTCCGACCACCCTCACCCTGACGTATCCGGAGCGCGCTGCCACCTCGACGTTGACCCTGGAATAGGTATCTTCCACGCCGCATCAACGCCAAATCCGGGCCGGTCCGGGCAAGGCACTGGCTTCGGCCGCCGATCCTCAGAGGCGCCGCGAAAGCCATTCCTCCAGCGCTTCGAGGCTCCACGACGGCGCCCGCACCAGGATGATCTCCCGGTCCTCCCGGAAGGCCTCCTCCACGCCGTCCTCGCGGGACAGCCTGCGGACCATCCGGTCGACCTCGCGCGACCGTTCGTGGGCGATTTCGTCGCCGAGGCCGATCTCGAAGTCGTATTCTCCCTCCTCGTCGCGGACGTCCTCGACCTCGTACGGCGGCTCCGGCTCCGCGGTCTCGTCGGTGTTCTCCTCGGCCCGGTTCAGCTGCTCGATGAGCCTGCGCGCATACTCGGCCATGCTGTCATCCTGCGGCTCATCGAGCCCGTGGAAGACCCTGACCACGAGGACCACCGGGAGACCGGGCAGGAAGTTGTGGTTCTTGCCCGTCCCGCTGACCAATACCGGGTGGTTGCTCAGCATGTAGCGCTTGTGGCTGTCGCGCGCAATCTCCCATCGTGCCAACGGCGCGCGGGCCCGCACCACCTCCGAGAGGTAGGACACGAGCCCGTCCAGGAGCGCCACGGACTCCGTGGACAGGGTCTGCTCCACCTCGGTGGTATGGCGGTGCCACGACGGCCAGGCCGCCCGCCCCACGGAGGCCGGGTCGGTGCCGCCGGGGGCGTCGCGGGCGGTAAAGCGGGAGTGCATCATCCAGCGCCAGAGCGGAACGAGGCTCTCGGGGGTGCCGTCGAGGAGCGCGGCCGGGTCCTGGCCGTCGGCCTCCAGGAGTTCCTTCAGACGCTGAAGGGCCGGTGCGCGTTCGTCAAGGAACTTCTGGAGTGCGGCCCTGGCCTTGGCCGGGGTCATGTTCAGATAGTCGTCGCTTCTTTTGGCGTCGAGCCACCTCTTGAGCGTGCCGATGGGCATGGTGTGTCCTTCACGGGCGATGCGGTTCCACGGTCCGGGACGCCTCGTGGTGCCCCCTGCCACAGAGCCTAGGCGCAGTTGCGGGGACCGTGCAACGGGGGGCAGCCGTCCTCACCACGCCAGAATCCGAAGCGCCGCTTAACGCCAGGTCCCTCCCGGGGAAAGGTCCGGGAGGGATCTGGCGTTGAAGGGTTCCTGGCCAGTCCCCGGGGGATCGGGGACTGGCAGGGAAGGGGCTATCCGTTGAGCCTGGCGCGCACCGCGGCGGCATCCGGGTAGGCGGCCTGTGTGCCCTTCTTGGTGGCTGCAAGTGCGGCACCCACCGAGGCGAAGGCGGCCGCATCGGCCAGGTCGTCGCCGGCGGCCAGCCGTGCTGCCACCCCGCCGGTGAAGGCATCTCCGGCGCCGGTGGTGTCCACCGCGTCGACGCGGGTCGGGGCAATGCGGACAATGCGGGCATCGGCTGCTGTCGAATCCAGCACCACCGAGCCCTGGGCGCCGAGCGTCACCACGGCGCTTTGCAGCCCGCGGGCCACCAGATGCTCCAGCACCGGTTCCCAGGCCGAGGTCTCGGCGTCGGGTTCCGGGATTTGCTCGCCGTCCAGGAATTGCGAGGCCTCGTGCGCGTTGACCAGCAACACGTTGGAGAGCCTGGCCAGGCTTGCAGGGATCGGCGCGTACGGGGAAAGGTTCAGCAGCACCGTGGCGCCGGCGTCAGCCCCCGCCCGGGCAGCGGCCTCGACGGTTTCCAGGCCGACCTCCAGGCACAGGCAGAGCACTGCGGCGCCCTCGAAGGCAGCTGCTGCTGCCTCGACGTCGCCCGGGGACAGGGTCCCGTTGGCGCCGGCGGAGATGACGATGCTGTTCTCCCCGTGCGCATCCACGGTGACCACGGCGACGCCCGTCTCCACGCCCTCGGCACGGCGCACCCGGCTGACATCTACGTTGGCGGCGGCGCAGGATTCGAGCAGCATGGTCCCGTTGGCGTCCCGGCCCACGGCTCCGACCAGGGACACGTTGCCGCCGAGCTTTCCGGCGGCCACTGCCTGGTTGGCGCTCTTGCCGCCGGGGTTCACCGTGAAGCCCGTGCCGTGCAGGGTCTCCCCCGGGGCAGGCAGGCGCTGGGTGTAGATGGTCAGGTCGGCGTTCAGCGAGCCGACCACCACGATCCGGCCGGCCTGGTTGCCTGGGGCTTGGGTATCCAACTACTTCACCTCTGCGTCGACGGGCTTGGGGATCAACAACGAGGCGGCGAAGGCAGCCACGGTGATGACCAGGCCGACCACCACCACGGTGACGTAAGAAGCGCGGTCGCCCAGGGACGAGGTTCCCACAAGCACCGCGGGAAGCACCAGGAAGCTCAGCCCGGCGCCCAGGTTGAAGGCGCCGGCGTTCATGCCGGGCAGGAAGCCGGGGTTGCCCTTGGGTGAGAGCACCACGCCCAGTCCGTTGAGCATGATATTGGCGGTTCCGGCGTACATGATGCCCAGCAGCGCGGTTCCGGCAACCATCATGGGCAGCGAATCCATGCCGAAGAACACGATGACCAGCAGCGCGGCGACGGAGCCGAGCATGCCGATGCGCAGGACCTTGTTATAGCCCCACACCGGGGCCAGGCGTCCGCTGATGGGTCCGAAGACCCAGCCCAGCAGCGCATACGGGGTGAGGATGAGCAGCGCGGTCTGGGTGGGGCCGACGCCGAAGCCGGCGCCCGCGGCCTGGACGTATGCGGGGACGATGCCGTTGATGACGGCGAAGATGCCGGTCATGGTCAGCACCGTGGTCAGCAGCGGCGCCCAGGTGGCGCGCTGGCGCAGGTGCTCGAGCTGCACCATGGGCTCTGCCACGCGCTTCTCGGTGGTCCAGAAGCCATAGAAGGCTGCGGCTGCCAGGGCCAGCAGCACCAGCGAGGTGATGACGGTGGCCGGATCGATGCCGCCGACCAGCTTCGCTGCCTCGTTCAGGGCGGTCAGCAGGGCGCCGACGGCAACGACGATGAAGAACACGCCGCGCCAGTCCATCTTGGTGCCGGCCTGCGGCTTGGACTCGCGGGTCAGCAGCGCCACGGCCACTGCGGCAAGGACCGCCAGCACAACCATGAACCAGAAGATGGAACGGAAGCCGTGGTTCTCGGCGAGGTAGCCGCCGAGGAAGGAATCGACGCCGGCGACCCCGCCGTTGACGGCAAGGATCAGGCCCATGAGGGTGCCGTAGCGGCGCGGGTTCGGTACGGCGCTGCGCAGCATTAGCAGGGCCAATGGGACCGTGGGGCCGGAGATGCCCTGGATGATGCGGCCGGCAAAGAGCCATTCGATGTTCGGGGCCAGGGCGGCGACCACGGACCCGACTGCGGTCAGCAGCATCATGATGACCAAGATGCGCTTGCGGCCCACCACGTCGGAAAGGCGGGGCAGGAAGAGGGAGAACAACGCGGCGGTGGTGAAGAACCAGGTCTGCGAGAGGCCGATGGCGGCCTGGTCGGTGCCCAGTTCCTCGCCCATGGTGACCAGCGCGGGGCTGAGCATGGAGGCATTGAGCTGGAACGCCACGCAGGCGGTGAGCAGGGCGGCGGTCAGCGCCACCGCGCCACCGCGGCTGGCGGTGGCCTTTTCAGTCAGGGTGTTCACGGGGCCACGACCTCGACGTCGCCGATGCGCACCAGGGCGTCGGTCACGAGGTTCCAGAAGCGCTCGTGGTCAAGGTCCACTGCAACGGAGGTGTGGCAGTCGGCAGGGGCCGGGGCGCGGAAGTCGGCCACGGTCATGCCCAGCGTCAGGGTGCCCGTCAGCTCGATGTCCACGGGCACCTTGCGGGTGGTGACGATGGTGGGGTCGATGACGTACGCGACGGCGCAGGGGTCGTGGACCGGCGGGAAGTCGAAGCCCTGGGCGTCCTTGTAGGTCTGGGTGAAGAAGTCCATGAGTTCGCGCACGAACTTGGCCGGGCCGGTGCCGATGGCCTCGATCTTCGCGACAACCTCGTCGGTTGCCAGTGCCTGGTGGGTCAAATCGAGTCCGACCATGACCACAGGCCACTTCTCGTTGAAGACGATGTGGGCGGCCTCGGGGTCGATGATGATGTTGAATTCGGCCACGGCGCTCCAGTTGCCCACGTGGTAGCCGCCGCCCATGAGCACGACTTCCTTGACGCGCTCAACGATGCGCGGCTCCTTGCGGGCCGCCATGGCGATGTTGGTGAGCCCGCCAGTGGGGACCAGGGTGACGGTGCCCGGCTCGTGGGCCATGATGGTGTCGATAATCAGGTCGACGGCGTGGCGGGGATCCAGTTCGATGGCGGATTCGGGCTGCTTGGGGCCGTCCATGCCGGATTCGCCGTGGATGTCGGGGGCGTTCTCGATGGTGCGCACCAGCGGGCGGTCACAGCCGGCGGCGAAGGGAACACCGGTGATGCCGGCGATGGTTCCTGTCGCCAGCGCGTTCTTGGTGACCTTTGCCAGGGTCTGGTTGCCGACCACGGTGGTGACGGCAATCAGTTCGATCGCGGGGCTGCCGTGTGCCAGCAGGATGGCAACGGCGTCGTCGTGTCCGGGATCGCAGTCGAGGATGATCTTCCGCGGTTCGGTTGTAGCGATGGGTGCGCCCATGGTTTTCTCCACATCTTCGGGGATAACTTCCCGGGATTTGCGGCCGCGGAAAGGAAATGCTGTTTCCTCGAAATTCTGGCACCCTTAGGCACCCTCCGTCAAACGCTTAACTTGCGTCGTGAAAACACCCAAGTCAAACGCTTGACGCGTTAAGGGGCCCGAACACCCGGACTCGACTAGGATTAAGGCCATGCATTCGACCCAAAAGCCGCGCGCCACGGCACCGAACCGGCGACGGGTCACCGCCGCCATGGTGGCCGAGCGCGCCGGGGTCTCCACCGCCACGGTTTCGCTGGTTGCCAACGGCAAGGCCAGCGGCCGGGTCTCCCCCGGCAACGAGGCCAAGGTCCGCGAGGCCATCCGCGAACTCGGATACGTGGTCGACGGCATTGGCAGCTCCCTTGCCCGGGGCGTGAGCAACACCGTCATCATGGTGGCCCCCGACATCTCCAACCCGTTCTTTGCCACGGTCATTGCCGGGGTCCGCGCCGCGCTTGGCTCCGACTACCACCTGCTTCTTTCGGTCACCGATGCCGGCCAGCTGCCCAGCGCCGACGACACCCGCCGCCTGCTGGGATTGCGCCCTGCCGGACTGCTGGTTGACGCACCGGACCCTTCGTTCCTTGAGGAGCTCTCTGCCCCCGGCCCCCTGGTGCTGCTCGATGCCCCCGGCTTCGGGCCCGAGGTTCCTGCGGTGAACCTCGACGTCGCCCAGGGCGCACGGATCCTGGCAGAGCATCTCGCTGCAACCGGCCACAAGAAGGTTGCCTATATCGACGGGATCACCGGGACCACCACGTTTGAGGTGCGACGTTCCGCGTTCCTCGAGGCCGCGGGCGCATTGGGCATGGAAGTTCCCGAGGGGGCCCTGGCCGCCACGACCATCAATGTCGGCCTGGCCGCAGACGCCTTTGCCGAGGCCTGGCCGCGGTGGAAGAAGGCGGGGGTGACCGCAGTGGTTTGCGCCACCGACACCCACGCCTATGGCGTGCTGCAGGAGGCCCGGGCCGCGGGGATTTCGATCCCCGGCGAGCTGGCGGTGACCGGCTTCGACGACCTTCCCTACTCAATGACCAGCTCCCCCGGCCTGACCAGCGTCCACCTGCCCGGTGAGCTCCTGGGTCGGCGGGCCGCAGAGCAGCTGCTGCGCCTGATTGTCGGCGAGGACCTGGAGACCCAGCAGGTCATGCTGGAGAGCACTCTCATGGTGCGTGGATCGACTGTAGGGGCCTGAAGCCCTGCTCAGCCGTCAGGCTCCCCGCGCAACCTGACGCGGGTTCCCGCCGCCGCGTCGTGGGGCCCGCGTCCGGTGGCCAGCACCATCACGACGTAGAGCAGCGCCGCGACCGTTGCCGCGTTCAGTCCGAGGAAGACCCAGACCGGCGGCGTGGCCTCATAGCCTTCGCGGTAGTAGACGTACATCATCTGCCAAATGAAAAAGTGGGCACCCTCCCACGGCAGCAATTTCACGATGGTTCGCAGCAGGATCCTTCTCCGGCCGGGCGCCGCACCGTCCGCGCCCGCCACTTCGAGCCCCATCCTTCGCTTGCCCCAGGTCGCGTGGTGTGCCCCGGATTCGGTCAGGTAGAGGTAGCTGCCGACCACGAACGTGAGCAGCAGAAAGTACACCAGTTGGCTGCCGAGCGGGCCGATGGCTCCCAGGGTGTCGGGCAGTTCCCCGCGGACCAGGAAGACGACGGCCGAAGCCGCGCCGAGAACGGCCATCCATGCCAGGATGACCAGGTAATCCAGCCCCAGGGCGGCCAGGCGCCGCGTCCGCTCGCGCATGCGGCCCAGCCTAACCGTCGTGTCCCAACCTTCCAACCGTCGCTGGGACACGGCACTGCGATATCCTCGGAAACCATGAAGCCATCCACGATGTTCACCGGCCTGAGCGCCTTTCCCCTGACCCCGCTGACCGAGACCGGCGTTGACGAGCGCGCCTTCGAGGGCCTCGTCGGACGGCTCGCGGCCGCCGGTGTCGACTCGATCGGCGCCCTCGGTTCCACCGGAAGTTACGCCTATCTCGACCGGAGCGAGCGTGCCCGTGTGGCGTCCCTGGCCGTTGAGTGTGCCGAGGGCGTCCCGGTGATCGTCGGGGTTGGCGCCTTGGGCACCCGTCAGGTGCTGCGCAATGTGGAGGATGCCCAGAACGCCGGGGCGGCAGGTGTGCTGCTCGCACCGATGACATACCAGCCACTGACCGAGGACGAGGTCTTTGGGCTGTACGAGGACGTCTCGGCGAACCTTTCGGTGCCGTTGGTCGTCTACGACAACCCGGCCACAACGCGCGTGAATTTCAGCGACGAGCTACATGGCCGGATTGCACAGCTCAAGGCCGTGGCATCCATCAAGATCCCGCCGGTGCCGGCCAATCCCGCGGAAGCGACCGGACGTGTTGCGGCACTGCGTGCGATTGTTCCCGGGCACGTGAGCATCGGCGTGAGCGGGGACGGTGCTGCCGCCAACGGGCTTCTTGCCGGAGCCGACGCCTGGTACAGCGTGATCGGCGGAATCCTTCCCGAAGAGTGCCTGGCGATCACGCGCGCGGCAGCTTCCGGCGACGCGGAAAAGGCCAGGGCGCTTTCGACCGCGATGGACCCCTTGTGGTTGCTCATTGCGCGATATGGGAGTTTCCGGGTCGCTTCCGCCGTGGCAGAGGAACTCGGGTTGGTGAAGCCGGGGAACCTTCCCAGGCCGGTACGGGGACTGGACGGCGACGGGCGCCTCGCGGTTCGGAACGCCCTGGATGAAATTGGCATTCCGACCCGCGCCTGACCCATTGGCCTGACTCCGGCACTGCCTGGACCTACGTGTGCGACAAAGCCCTCCGGTTCTGTTCCGACGAACCACAACCGCATAGGGACCAGGCGAGCATGCCATCGCCGTCCCTTCCCGGCGCGCATCCCGGTAGCATGCCGCCGCAGCCCACCGGAAACGTGGGTTTCCGGCCAGGCGGTAAGGTTGACGGCGTTGACTTTGCGGAGGTGCGGCCGGCTTCCAGCAAGCCGGGCCCCCAGCGCATGGCATCCTCAACGGGATTTTGGAGATTACATGGAGCATGAAGGCAAGGCACTGGCCGCCGACGAAACAGATACACATCACCAGCGCGGCCCCGGCGTCGCATCGGTGCATGTTCGGGCTGCACTCACCTGGTGCGCGATCTTCCCCATGGTCGCTGTCGGAATGACCACCATGGGCTGGTTTGCCGAGGGATGGCATCCCGTCCTGCGAGCGCTCGTGCTCACCCTGGTGGTCGTCCCGCTGGCGGTCTATGTCATCGTGCCCCGATTGCTGCTGGCCTACGGCAAGCTGAGCGGTGCGGCGCGGAATCGCAAGCTGCGCCGCGCGAATGGACGCCTGAAGCGGGAAGCCCGCCGGAGCACGTCCATTTCATAGCAACGAGTGGCGGCCGGTCTTTCGCCGATCCCCGTTCGCTTCAACAACGTTTGCAGGCGCACACCGCTGATCTCATCGCGGGCCGAAATGCGGAGCAGGCGGGCGTCATCGGGACATGGCACCACGGCGCCGTAGTGTCGTCACGACCAAGTTAGTCCTCGACCTACGGCCCTTCGCTGCCGCTACCCTTCGCATGTGTCTTGCGGTACTGCATTCTGGCAAGCGCCAGCCACACGAGCGCCATCACGATGAAGACGATTCCGCCCACCAGTTCATCGGAGGCAAGTTGCCACACGCCGTATTCCAGAAAATACAGTGCCACGATGAGCGCCCAGAAATGGCTTGTTGATGCCTTCCACATACTTCAATTCTCCGCCTGGCATGCCTGCCGTGGCGACGCGAAATTAGGCGTTTGAACGGCGCCTGCTCAAGAAACCATTTGGACAGCTAGGGCGCGTGCCTGTCCGAGGATGTCCTGGCCGAGCTCCAACGGCAAGAACTGGTCCCGGCAGGCAGTCCCCGATATAGTCTGACGAACGTCTGCATCATCATGGGGGAAGAATGAGAAAAACACTAGCCACGCTGGCAATATCAGGGCTTCTGGTGGCTGGGCTCTCCACTCCCCCGGTGCTGGCGAGGGCCGCGGCGCCTGTCGAACAGGTCGACTCCGTGCGGGAGATCAACACACTGACGGCTGATATCCGCAACGACCCGCGGCTGCTCGCCCTCGGATACGACAACACCATCGCCTATGGCGGCGCGACCGTCACCGCCCACGCCGCGGCTCCGGGCGCAGAAAAAATCGAGTACTTCTGGGTGCCCACTGGACACGATGCCCCCACCGCGGACACCGCGGATATGGGAGCAATCATGATCCTGGACAGCGAGCTCTGGATTGATCGGGCCCCGGTGACAGTTTGGGCACGGGCAACCTGGCCGAGCGGCGAAACACGGACGACGACCACCCAGCTGGAAACCAGCTTCGTGTCCAGCCAGACAGCAACGTTCAATGCCCCGGCCTCGGTCCGTCCAGGCACCGCGATTTCCAGCGACATCATCCAGCTCAGCCCCATTGCCAAGGCCGCCGCTGAGCAGGGCCATCTGTCGATCATCTGGCGAGCACAATCGAAAGAGAACCAGGGGAAACTCTGGCACAAGGTGACCAAGTATGGCCCGGGCACTTTGGAAATCCAGCCCTCCTGGCGCGGAACAGACGTAAGGCTCCAAGTCTCGGTGGCTTCACCGCTGGGCTGGAACATCGAGGGATCAAGCATCCGCATCCCGATTGAGGATGTCGACCCTGCCCCGGTCAAGGTCAGCCTGCCGGCCTTCGCGATGGGCCCGAACCGCTTGTTCGACGCCAAGGTCACCAACATTCCCGCCGGTGCCATCCAGGAATCGCAATGGATCCACAACGGCAAGATTGCCCGGGACTTCACCGATGAATTCGGTTTCCAGTTCGGTCCACGGGCGAATCTGCCCGGCGACACCCTGCAGGTCAAGGTCCGCTCGGTCTACTCAGACGGGACCGTTACCGCCCCCGTGGCCTCCAACAAGGTGGTGCTCTCCACCCCTGCCTTCAAGGCACCTCGGACCACCGTCACGGGTACCGCCAAGGTCGGTCAGAAGCTCAAGGCCGTCCGGGGCATCGGATACGTGCCCCCAACGGTCAAGGTCACCCGCAAGTGGCTGCGCAACGGCAAGGCGATTCCAGGAGCCACCGGCACTATCTACAAGCTCACGCCGGCAGACGCCGGCAAACGGATCAGCGCCACCACCAACTACAAGCCGTTCGACCGGGCGGCAGTCTCCTCGACCTCCAAGGCCACCGGCAAGGTCAAGCTGCTGACCATGCGCATCGGCGTGGTGGAAATTGCAGGGACCGCCAAGCCGGGCAAGACCCTGTCGGCTAGTACCGTGCAATGGCAGAAGGGTGCCGCGTTCAAATATCAGTGGCTACGCGCCGGCAAGCCGATAAAGGGCGCCACCAAGGCCAAGTACACACTGACCAAGGCGGACGCCAGCAAGCGGATCGCAGTGAAGGTCACGGCGATGCTTCCCGGGTACAAGACGATCGTGAAGACCAGCAGCTCCACCCTGGTGGCGAGGCGCTAGACACCGCCACGACCCCGCGAACTCCGCCGTGGGGCCGACGGCACAAGAAAGTCGGGGCAGGACATGGGCGGTTCCGGCAGTCCCGTGCTTTCGTGAAAATCTGCGATTCAGCGTGCAATCGTCACAGGTGAGTAATGATCGTTGCAGCATAGCCAAACATGAAGCAGTGCCCCAGCATGTACACGAGCGTGTATGGCCATCTAGTCTTCCGTTGCAGCTCCGTGGTCAGTCCACGCCTCCCGCCGTTCCTGGCAAATGTCATTCTCAAATCCGCAGCTCGGACCCCGTACAGGAACAGGGACGAGATAAACAGCGCTGAGGCAATGAACCCGAGTGCTGGGACCCCAACGAATCCGGTGGAGAAGGGCAGCGCAGCAACAACGATTGCCAGCAGGGCGTTGGCGAAGACAGTGATGACCCCAAGAACTCGGTCCATCGGTGAGTCATAAGGGATCGCGAAGCGGTACCTCCCCCAGTACGCTCCAGACCAGGCAAACAGGACCACGTACGACAGCATCAGAAAATCATTCATTTGCAGTACCCGGCCCCAACACCTTCGAATTTCAATTCACCGTCGCCAGGATGTCGCCATCGGACGCTGTGCCACCTGCTGCCAGGATCAGCCGTCCTTGGGCTGCAAGCGCAGATTTCTCGGCTGCATCCTCCGTCGAATCGCCCTGAGCGATTTGTCGAGGCTGGTCGGCAGATCGCGCTGGACCCTCTTGCCCACGCCATGGCGGTCTTTTTTCTCACGGCGTGGCTTCCTGAATTGGGGTTTCAGTGTTTTTCATAGCGCTTTTCGAGCAGTTCGGCGTGTTCATCACGGGTGACGTGAATGATTGCCTGGTCGCGGATTTCCAGCCGCCCCAGGTAGAGCCTGCCGATGAAGAACGAAATGAGGAACGTAGCCAGGACAAAAGCCGCTGCCATGTCGAGGGAACCGGCGGCGGCCTCGATATCAAATGCCACGACGGCGGCAACTAGGACGAATGATCCAGCAGCTGCGCCCAGTGCCGAAGCCAAGGCCTGCCGGCCAACCGTTACCGGTTGGCATTCTGAGGACTGGATGGCCAAGCCAACGATGGCGCCGGCTGCAGAAACCAGTCCATAGATGCAGCCGGCGACAGCTCCGAACAAGGCTCCAGTCATCGTGTAGCTGGCAAGGCCGCCCCAGGCTTCCAGGCCCTCCTGACCGCTCTCGCCCAGGTACGGCAACGCGATCATCAATCCACCAGTGACTCCGCCGACCAGCGTGCCAATCAGAGCCGCAAGCAAGAAAACAGGCACCAGCAGCGTGGTGATCCTTTGTCCCGCGGAATGTCGCATGACCTCATCGTATGCTCAATGCAGGCCGAGAGAACGTCCTCATTCTGCAATAACGGCGTTGGAACTTTAGCGCCACTTGCCAGCAACTAAACAGACGAAATCAGTTTTGCACTTAATACAACTTATCGGCAGATTGAATCCACCGGGGGCGTACCCAACTTCGGCTTCCCAGGAAGCGCTTACCACGTAGGGTTATCGGGCGATCTTGAACGAAGTTTTCTTCGTACTCGCAGTCGTGTATCGGTATTTCTCGCCGGTGGCGCTGACCTGCAGCGTCTTGCCGCGATCGGTCCTCAAGATCTTGAGCGTGCCCTTGGTGGCACCCTTGATGGGCTTGCCGGCGCGGTACCACTGGTAGGTGATCGTGGTGCCCCTGGCCCAGGATCCATTGTCCGGGTCCAGCACCGCCTTGACGGTGTACCCGGCCTTCTGGGTGCCCCGAACATTCAGCCACGGGACCGACACGGTCCGCAGGATCGGTTTGACCGTCGCCGAGGTGGCCGAATTGGCAGTATAGCCGGGCTTTTTGCCGGTTTCGGTCACGCCGATACGCATCTGGGCATCTGCCGGAACGGGCGTGTAGGAAGCCTTCGTCGCACCCTTGATATTCTTGCCATCGCGCGTCCATTGGTAGGACAGCGTCGTCCCCTTGGTCCAAGACCCGGCCTTGGCGTTGAGCTTACGACCGACATAGGGGTGCTTTTCAGCTGGCGCCGTGGAAACGATCGCGGGCTTTGGAGCCTTCAGGGTGCCGGCCACGATGGTTCTCGCCGGGCTCGTCTGCACGATGGGCTCAGTAGTGTGGGAGGGCGCGTTGGCGTGGGTGGTGACCCGGAACTGGAGATTCTTGCCGATGTCGGAGAGCTTCGGGGCGAATAAATCGGTGGTTGCCCCGTTCGCTGCAACTCCGTTCAACAACCATTGGACCTGGGTGACAACCGTCGTCATGCCTCCCCAGACGTGAGTATCCGACCCGTGATCGTAGACCGCCTTCGCTGACGAACCGAAAGCCGCCGCTCCGAGCATCGGGGGCTCGGGGGTCAACGTTCCCAGGCCAATCGGGTTGGTATCTGTGCGCCTGATGCGACGCGTTCCGTCGGGGAAGATAGTGGTCGAGGTGAGCGATAAGGTCATACCGTATACCCAGCTTGGGACCATGATGCTGGGCGCATTGGTATCCACGTAGCGCGCGAACCAGTGGTAGGTCGTAACGGCGCCAGGGCCGGCCTTGATGTTGCCGGTGAGGGTGCTGCCGACAGTGTGTTTGCCGGTGATGGTGGGTGCGTTTTCGATTGGATGCGCCGGATCGTTGAGCGTCACGGGGTTCAAGGTGGTGTCAACATGGTTTCCGTGCATGTCCGAAATCCACAGCCTGAATCCTTCATATTGGCCGTAGGGAGCGTCGCAGGCAATGAAGGTCCAGGCCAGCGTCCGCGACCCGTCCGGATGGTAAACCGGTGGGACATACTTCGATGGGTCTAGTCGGTTTGCGGGCAGACCTCCGTCTGGTGTCGAAATATCGGAAGTTCCGAGCCAGAAAGTGTTGTCGCGGACCGTGACGCTGACCTGAAAGCGTTCGCCGGGGACCACCTTCTCGGGCGCAACAACCTCCAGGATTTCCGGCGGCGTGTCATCGCCGTTGAGCGCCTGGGCAGCCGGCGCCATGCCAAGTACCAGAGCGAGTGTGATTCCTGCACCGACAAGTGCCTGGAGAGTTCTCTTCATGTCGGCCCCATCGGTTAGCTGCTATTCCCGTCACTCTACGGGGTTTCGTCGAAAAATGGGGCCTGAACTGGTCGGACGCGAATCAAAGCTGAGCCTCCTTGCCGGCGATTCCTCTACGACCGATGCCGGTACAAGTCGATCGTGAAGACCAGCCGATCAAGTCTGAACTCCTCGCGATAACAAGGAGGGCCGCCTGGAAAGGCTTCTATTGTTCAACTTTGAAGTGCAGAGAACGGTCTCAGAGATGGCCGAAAAGCGTCATGACGTAGGCAACCATGAAGAAATGACCAAGCGAATAAGCAACGGTGTGTAGCCACCTGGTCTTCTTCTGCTCCTCAGGCAGCCGTCCTCGCCGTGAACTCTTGCTGAAGAATCTTGTCCTCCAATCCGCCG
This sequence comes from Paeniglutamicibacter sp., assembly GCF_046714615.1. Lineage (NCBI taxonomy): Bacteria > Bacillati > Actinomycetota > Actinomycetes > Micrococcales > Micrococcaceae > Paeniglutamicibacter > Paeniglutamicibacter sp. Next base: position 24,522 of record NZ_JBKKAP010000088.1, on the reverse strand, counting down.
ACCGTACTTGGTAAAGGAACAGGGAGGATAGAAACGATGCCGCTGCAGCGAAGCCGAGTGCTGGAATTCCAGCAAAGTCCGTGGCGAATGGCAACATTGCCGCGATAACGAAGAGGACGGCATTGCAACACACATTGATTGCCCCGAGTACCCGGTCCATCTTCGAATTTCGCTTGATTGGTGCACGATACCTGCCCCAATAAGCGCCTGCCCAACCCAGGAGTCCGGCGTAGGTGAATATCAGTATTTCGTTCATTTGCAATCATTTTTCGTGTAGTTGTAGGCGCCATTCATAGGGACTGCAAAATTCACCGCACCGAAGGCAAGACGCTCTGAAGCGTGCCACATCGGGAGCATCACGGGAAGTCCATGCCATTCCCTTACCACGGTGACGGCCTCCTGGAATTCAGGCTTCCCAGGGCCACGCGGAAATCCTCACGCACGTCTTTTGCAGCATCGGAGCACGCCCGGGCGCATCTGCAGGCCCATGACGCCCATCCAACCAGGACCAACAACAAAGGGCTCCGATGTGCCGGAATTTTCCACCCGTAGTGACTTTCCAGGCGCCTCCCAGTGATAGGGGGTGCAGGTGCAGCGTGCTGGCTTACTCGAAGGATCAGTTGAGTGCGAGTCCCGCGGAATGGTTCAGTTCACCACCACAACCTCAGCTTTGTTGACCGGGTACGAGTCCGCAAAACGGTCACGATTCACCCGCATTTTGTGGGAGTCCATTTTCAATCTGGACAGTTTCTGGACCAGTTGGGGCGGATTCAGTGCCGACGGGCTGTTTGAGAACAAGCAGAAAAACCGCTATTCCCCTTTGTATATAAGGAAAATAACGGTTTCTCGGTGGAGCCCCCTGCCGGATTCGAACCGGCGACCCCCTGTTTACAAGACAGGTGCTCTGGCCAACTGAGCTAAGGGGGCGGACTGCCCGGGCCCGATAAATCACGACCCAAGTGCAGGAACTAGCGTAACCGACATTTCCCCACAGCAGGAAACGGGGATGTCGCCCGCTGCGGCGCCGGGCCCCTCGAGGAGGCGGTTCACCAACACGTGGCGAACCGCCCAACCCAACGAAGGTCCGGCGTATGTCTTCTTACGTGTTGGCAGCGATCGCCGCATTGACGACGCCAGCGAAGTCAGGCTCGGCGACCGAGTCCCACTTCTTGCCCTGAATGAAGATGCTCGGGGTCCCGGCAATGGAATCTGCGCGCGATGCCTGGTCGGTGAACTTGACGAACGGGCGGAAGGTTCCGTCGTCGATGCAGTCGGCAACGTCCGCGCCGTTGTCCTTGGCCAGCTGGGCCAGTTCCGCGTTCTTCATTTCACCCTGCGGGTAGTGGGCGAACATTGCCTTGGCGAACGGCAGGTACGAGGCCGGGGCCTGGTCCGCTACGCAGGCAAGCGCGTTGGCGCCGCGGGAGGAGAAGTTGGTCGGCGACCCTGCATCCAGGTACGCCACGTTGCGGTATTCGACCTGCACGTCTCCGGCAGCCAGCCAGGTGCCGATCTGGTCGGAGTACTGGGTCTCGAAGTCGGCGCAGTGCACGCAGTTGACATCGACATAGAGCAGCACATTGATCGGGTCGCCCTTGGGAGCCACGTTTGCATCGCGCGGGGCGTCCGGCTTCTGTGAGGTCGGCAGCGCGCCGGCCTTGGTGGCGTCCACGGTGAGCCCGGACGTGTCGGCGACGGTCGTGTCCGAGGTGAGCGTAATACCGCCGGCCTCGTTGCCACCCTTGGGCACGGCGCCGGAATCTGCGACCTTGCCGGCATTGTTCTGCAGGACGATGCCAACGATCAGGGCAATCACCGCAAGCACGGCCACCAGCACACCCAGCTTGATAAACAGTGACTTGCGCTTGTCAGCGGCTTCCCGGGCGACACGCATGGACTGTGCCTGCTCTCGCGCGCTTGCTGTCCGCTCGGCCTTGCTCGGCCGCTGGCTATTCGATGCCATAGGTCAAAACGTCCTTTTAGATTGGTTTGGTACTCCCCCGACCCAACCAGTTTAGGCTACGGCGCTGGCGTAGCTTGGCGCCACGGTGTCGCTTACATCACGTGGTTCCCCTAAGCTCAACATTAATCTTGAGCTAGGAATGGAGGGTCAACATGCAAGCGGATATCGCAATTGAACATGCATCCGGTAGCGAGAAACCGAGCTACGACTTCATCGTGGTGGCCAATCGGCTGCCGGTGGACCGAGTGCAGGGCGAGGACGGCGAACTCTCGTGGCGGCGTTCCCCCGGAGGACTGGTTACCGCTATTGCCCCGGTCATGCAGGAATCCGACGGCGCCTGGGTCGGCTGGCACGGAGCCACCAACGAAGAACTGGAACCCTTCGAAAACGACGGGATCCATCTGGTCCCCGTCCCGCTGGAAGAGTGCGACCTGCAGCTGTACTACGAGGGGTTCTCCAACTCCACGCTCTGGCCGCTCTACCACGATGTCATCGTGCCCCCGGAATTCCACCGAACGTGGTGGGACAACTACAAGAAGGTCAACAAGCGTTTTGCCGACGCCACCGCCAGGGTCGCCAAGCATGGTGCCACGGTGTGGGTGCAGGACTACCAATTGCAGCTGGTGCCCAAGCTCCTGCGCGAGGCCCGCCCGGATCTGCGCATCGGGTTCTTCAACCACATCCCCTTCCCATCCCCCGGCATCTTCTCCCAGCTGCCCTGGCGCCGGCAGATCCTCGAGGGCCTGGCGGGCGCCGACGTGGTGGGCTTCCAGCGCACCACCGATGCCAGCAACTTCCTGCGCTGCATGCGCCGCTACACCGACCGCACGGTCAAGGGCTCGCTGGCGATCCCTCCTGCTTCTTCCGAGGACAGCGGGGCCACCCGAAACATCTGTCGCGCCGAGGCCCACCCCATCTCCATCGACACCCGGCAGGTCGCCGAGTTGGCCCACGATCCCGAGATCATGGCGCGGGCCAAGCAGATCCGGCAGGAACTGGGCAACCCGAAGACCATCATGCTCGGCGTGGACCGGCTCGACTACACCAAGGGCATCCGCCACCGTCTCAAGGCGTATGGCGAGCTCTTGGCCGACGGTGCCATCCACGTCGGCGAGGCCTGCATGGTGCAGGTCGCCAGCCCGAGCCGCGAGAATGTCGAGCGCTACCAGCAGCTCAAGGACCAAGTCGAGCTGATGGTGGGCAGCCTCAACGGCGAGCACGACACCATGGAACACACCGCCATCCGCTACCTGCACCATTCATACCCGCTGCGGGAAATGATTGCCCTCTATCTGGCCGCGGACATCATGCTGGTGACCTCCTTGCGTGACGGCATGAACCTGGTGGCCAAGGAATTCGTGGCAGCCCACACCGACGACACCGGCATGCTCGTGCTCTCCGAGTTCACCGGCGCCGCCGACCAACTCACCCAGGCCGTGCTGGTGAACCCGCACGACATCGACGGGATGAAGTCCGGTATCATGCGTGCGCTGAGCATGGACCCTCAAGACTCCGCCCGCCGGATGCGGCGCATGCGCCGGCACCTGCGGGACCACGACGTGGCCCGGTGGTCCCAGACTTTCCTTTCTTCGCTGGCCCAGCCCCTGCCGGTGGACACCCTGGTCTAGGCTGATTGGTGTTGTGGCGCGGATGCAAAGGGAGAGTTTCCCCTTCTTGCATCCGCGCATTGCATTTGTTTTCTTGGTCTTGGGTCGAGACAGCTGACCCGACTTGACCCGAGCCCCCGTTCCTTACCCGCTTCGAATGCCTGAAAGGATCAGCCGGTTACCCATGAGTCCCCTCTCTCCAGACCTCGCCGATGCCATTGAATCCCTGGTCGAAACCCCGATCCTGCTCGTAGCACTGGACTTCGACGGAACCATGGCCCCCTTGGTCGACCGCCCCGAGGACGCGCGCCCATTGCCGGCCGCCGCCGAGGCCCTGGCCAAGTTGGCCGCCTTGGAAAACACCATAACCGCCGTGATTTCCGGCCGCGATTTGGCCTCGCTGCGTGCCGTTGGCAAGCCGCCCGAACAAACCCTGTTGGTTGGCAGCCACGGCACCGAACGCTGGGCTCCCGCGGACTTTGACGCCGAGGACGAACACATCGATCTCAGTCCCGCACAAACCTCGGCGCTGGCCAAGGCCACCGCAATCCTGGAAGCCATCTCCTCTTCCAACCGGGGAACCACGCTTGAATACAAGCCCGCCTCGATCGTCCTGCATGTGCGTCAGGCCGACCCCGAGGTCGGCGCCACCGCATTGCGGGCCGCCCACGAGCAATTGGACGGTATCGAGAACCTGCAGGCCTTGGACGGCAAGTCCGTGCTGGAGGCCAGCGTGCTGGTGGGCACCAAGGGGGACGGGCTGAATTGGCTGCGTGAGGTTGCCGACGCCTCCACCGTGCTGTTTGCCGGAGACGATGTCACGGACGAGGACGCCTTTGCCGTTCTGCGCCCGGGCGATATCGGGGTGAAAATCGGTTCAGGTAAATCAAAGGCACAATTCCGTCTTAATGGGCCCGGGGAATTGCCTGCCCTTTTGGAATTGGTCCTTGATATGAGAAGCTTGTGATTCCATTCACTACGGACCGTCGGGCACGTACCTGCCCGTGAAAGGATCGCTGCCTCATGGCATCAGTAACATTTGACCAGGCCACCCGCATTTACCCCGGAGCCACCACACCTTCCGTGGACAAGATTTCCCTGGAGATCGCCGATGGCGAATTCCTGGTTCTTGTCGGCCCCTCGGGCTGCGGAAAGTCCACCACGCTGCGCATGCTCGCCGGCCTCGAGGACGTGAACTCCGGACGCATCCTCATTGGCGACCGCGACGTCACCAACGTCCCGCCCAAGGACCGCGACATTGCCATGGTCTTTCAGAACTACGCTCTGTACCCGCACATGTCCGTCGCCGACAACATGGGCTTTGCCCTGAAGATTGCCGGAATCGACAAGGACGAACGTGCCCGCCGCGTCCAGGAGGCAGCCAAGCTTCTTGACCTCGAGGACTACCTGGACCGCAAGCCCAAGGCCCTCTCCGGTGGCCAACGCCAGCGCGTGGCCATGGGACGCGCCATCGTGCGCAGCCCTCAGGTATTCCTCATGGATGAGCCGCTATCAAACCTTGATGCCAAGCTTCGCGTGCAGACCCGCACGCAGATCGCTTCGCTGACCCGCCGCCTGGGCGTCACCACGGTGTACGTGACCCACGACCAGGTCGAGGCATTGACCATGGGTGACCGCGTTGCGGTGCTCAAGGACGGATTGCTGCAGCAGGTCGGCACCCCGCGCGAACTCTACGACCGCCCGCAGAACGTCTTTGTTGCCGGCTTCATCGGCTCCCCCGCCATGAATCTGCTGGAGCTGCCGGTGGCCGACGGCGGTGTCGCCTTCGGTGGAACCATCTACCCTGTGGCCTCGGCGACGCTGGAGTCAGCAACCGGCAACTCGGTCACGCTGGGCGTGCGACCCGAGGACCTGGACCAGGTCTCCGAGGCAGAGGGCCTTGCGGTCGAGGTTGACGTTGTCGAGGAACTTGGCGCAGATGCCTACGTCTACGGGCACACCACCGTGGGCGGCACCGAATACCAGATGGTTGTGCGCGTCGATGGCCGCAAGCCCCCGTTCAAGGGCGAAACCATTCACGTGGCGCCGAAGATCGGGCACGTGCACCTCTTTGACACCGCCTCCGGCGAGCGCCTGGCCGAGCCTTCCCGAAACGGCGCACACGCACAGGTAGCCACCGAGATCTAGGACCTTTCCCGTTATCGTGTAATTGCACGACAACTGCCAATGGCGGCCGTATTCAGCCCAGTGCTGGGTGCGGCCGCCTTCGCATATCCGCTTCCCCATTCCCCTCATCACTGCACCAAGGGACGGCACACACGCCATGATTCGCCACACCGCCAGCTGGCACGACGAGCCCACCAACCATGCCCAGAACGGCAAGTTGCCGCGCGATTCCTCCCCTGCCACTCCCCCGTCCGTTGCCGGTTCGCTGTCCATCACCTCGGCCACCGCGGATCCGGGCCTGTTGAATCTGCCGTGGCAAATCCAGCTGGAGGACTGGCCGAGCGACACGCTGGCCCCGCTGCCTCGGGGCATCTCACGGCATGTGGTGCGCTTCGCCATGATGGGCAAGGCGGTGATTGCCATCAAGGAAACCGGCGAGCACGTGGCCCGGCACGAATACCACATGCTGCGCAAGCTGCGTCGGTTGGCTGCCCCCTGCGTGGAACCTGTCGCGGTGATCACCGGGCGCACGGACACCGAGGGCAACGACCTTGACCCGGTGTTGGTCACCCGGCACCTGAAATACTCGCTGCCCTACCGCGCGCTGTTCTCCCAGAAGCTGCGCCGCGACACCCTCACCCGGCTCATTGACGCCCAGGCGCTACTGCTGGTCCGCCTGCACCTGATCGGGTTCTACTGGGGAGACGTGTCCCTGTCCAACACGTTGTTCCGGCGCGACGCCGAGTCCTTCGCCGCGTACCTGGTGGACGCGGAAACCGGTGAGCTGTACCCCGAGCTGTCCTCCGGCCAGCGCGAATACGACCTGGAAATCGCCCGCGTGAACATTGCCGGGGAACTCATGGACCTGATGGAGGCCGGGCTCATCGAGGACACCGTGGACCCCGTGGCCACCAGCGAGGATATCCTCCATGCCTACCGCGGACTCTGGGCCGAGCTCAATGACAAGGAATCCTTCGACCTCTCCGAACGCTGGCGGGTCGACGAGCGCATCCGCCGGCTCAACGAGCTGGGTTTCGACGTGGAGGAAATCAGCCTCAAGACCTCTCCGGACGGCGGCAAGCTGCTTATCCAGCCCAAGGTCGTGGACGCCGGGCACCACACCCGCAGGCTGCTGCGCCTGACCGGGCTGGACGTGGAGGAGGGCCAGGCCCGCCGGCTGCTCAACGACCTGGATGCCTACCGGGCCAAGAAACATCCGGATGCCGACGAGGAGATGGCTGCAGCGCGTTGGGTCACCGACGTCTTTGACAGGATCACCGGAGCCATCCCCCGCGAGTTCCACGGAAAGCTGGAGCCTGCCCAGATCGTTCACGAGGTCCTCGAGCACCGCTGGTACATTTCCGAGGCACGCGGCTCCAACGTCCCCATGGAGGAGGCAGTGGCGTCCTACGTGGAGGCGGTGCTGCGCCACCGGAGGGACGAGGCCCGGCTGGTGTTGGGCGAGGACGAGGAATCCACGACGACGTAGCAGGCCGCAACCGCCGATTCAGTTTCCGTCGGCCTGCTGGTTGAAATATAGGAGATTCTTCTACCAGAGACCTTGTCCCCTATTGGCTGTCCGTTGGGTCGTTTTGTTCCCGACCGGTGACTTGAAGGGCCCCCGACAGCTTGGACCAAATGACTGAGTCTTACTGGTCACCCGGGATCTCGCCCGCCACTCGGCGGTGCGGAATACTCCGGGCTGACCGCGGCTAATTGCTAACGGAAATGATTCCGGAGTTGAAGTGGCTTGGACTCAGCGGAGAACATGCGGCGGGCGAAGTGCCCATGTGGGCAGGCGTTCCCACACGCAGGAAAGCGCTGACGTTTGCGCTTTGGCTTGCATTGTCCGTGGCGGTCTTTGTGTTGTTGCAGCTCAGGCTCCCGTCCGACGAAGGGTTCGGAGGTTTCCTTCCGATCTTTGTCGCCATCTTGGTGTTCGCCGCGGGGAGTGCCGTGACCGAACGAGGACTCGTCCGCGTCCAGGATTCGACTCCCGCCCGCTAGCTCCACGCTCCACTTGCTGTGGCAAGGTGGAGCGAAGCGCCGGGACCGCCCGCGCTGACCAGCAATTCCCCCGCCTCGTTCACCACCAATCCGGGTGCAACTCCCACCGCTGCGAGAGCGCTTCCCGGCTCACCGGCCAGCCGCACCGCGTTGCCCAGAGTGGTTTCCGGGACCGCGCCCCGGGCCAGCACGCACAACACCGAGCCGCTCGCATGCTCCCGGACGTAAACCAGCAGGTTCTCCTCGGCGATGATCCAGCGCAGCGAGCCATCAACCAATGCCCGATGGTTGGACCGCAGTGCCGCCAATTCGGCGTAGAGCGGGCGCAGGTCCCTGCCCCACTTTTCTGGCCTTCCCCAGGGCATGGGGGTGCGGGAGTCCTCACCGTTGAATCCGTGCAGCCCGAATTCGTCCCCGGCAAACACCAGCGGGATTCCCGGGAACGTGAATTGCGCGCAAGCCGCGACTTCCTGTCCGCCGTCAATCATGTGGCTGGCGGCCCGAGCGGTGTCGTGGGTGTCCAGGGCGTTGGCGTTGGCAAGCCGCACCTCCCAGCTGAAGCCAGCCGACATTTCCCGATGTGTCGCCACCAAGTCCCTCGCATCAATTCGCGCCGGCCCTGGCTGCGGCAACCCGAAGAACCACTTGAAGGCTTCGGGATCGGGGTCCCTGGCCAGCCATTGCCACAGTGGCCTGGCGAAATTGCTGTAGCTCACCACTCCCTGCCAGCCGTCCCCGGGAACATCGTGCGCCGCGTCGGACGTCGATTCGGCAAGCAGCATCGCCCCGGGCTTCACCTCCTCAATGCGCTCGCGCAGCATCCGGGCGACCTCGTGGTTCAGGTCATCGGCCCCGCGCCGCCCGGTCATGTTTCCCACGTCGATCCGCCAACCGTCGAGGTTGAAGGGTTCCTTGAGCCAACGCACCGCCACCGAGTCCTCCGCCAGGATGAAGCGCTCGCGCAGGGCAGCGGCATTCCAGTTCAGCTTGGGCAGCGAGGGCACGCCCAGCCAGGCCTCGTATTCGCTGTTGTCCTCGTTGAAGTAGTAGTACTCCCCCGTGGGCGCCCCGGGATTCTTGTAGGCATCAACGAACCAGTGGTGCCCGGCCCCGGTGTGGTTGGTGGTCAGGTCGCCCACCACACGCAGCCCTCTGGCATGGGCTGCCTCGACCAGCGAAACCAGGGCGGCATCCCCGCCGAGCAACGGGTCGACCTCGTCAAAGGAGGAAGCGTCGTAGCGGTGGTTGGAGGCCGCGGGGAAGATCGGCGTCAGGTAGAGCACCGTCGCCCCCAAGGAAACCAAATGATCGAGCTTGCCTTGGATCCCTGGAAGGTCGCCCCCATAGAATTGCCGGGACGTATCGGCACCGCTTCCCTGCACCGGGGTGTCCCAGTCGCAGCGAACCATCCAGCCCGCCGTCGGCTTCTCGGCGCCGGAGTTTGCGAACCTGTCGGGGAAGACCTGGTACATGATTGATTCCTTGACCCAATCCGGGGTCCCGTGCTCCGCCTGGATCCTGAAATCAAAGGCGTCGGGCACATCGCGGCGGTGCATCCCGGCCGCATTCAACCAACGGTACTGGTCCGCGCCCTCGGCATCCCGGTACTGCAGGTACCAGCGATAGCGTTGCACCGGATTCACCATCGTCAGCGTGGCTTCGAAGTAGCCGTGGGTATCGTCGCCGAGCGCCTTGCCCGCCGGTTCGAGGTGAGGTTCCCCGTCGCGCAGGCTGCGAAGCCACGCGGCAACCGGTGCCGCGGCACCCGCCGGGACCCGGAGCCGCACCCGCAGTTCCTGCCCCAGCCGCGGCGCTGCCGGGCCGGCCACATAGGCGGGAGATCCGTCGTGGTGCGGCTGCAGGGACGGCGTCGAATCGACGGCGTGCATCTCGGTTCCGGGCATGGACGCTATCCCTTGACGCCGCCGGCGGTCAGGCCGGAGGTGATGTAGCGCTGCAGGAAGAGGAACAGCGTCATCACCGGAACGGCAGCAAGCACCGCCCCGGCTGCGAAGACTCCCCAGTTCTCGCTGCGCTGCTGGGCCACATAGGAGTACAGTCCCACGGCCAGGGTCTGCGAGTCGGGGTCGGTGAGCACCACCGAGGCGATCACGAACTCGGAGGAAATGCCGATGAAGGCCAGCAGGCCAACGACCGCGAGGATCGGGGTGACCAGCGGCAGGATGATCTTGAAGAACACCTGCACGTGGCTGGCCCCGTCGATGCGCGCGGACTCGTCCAGGGACATCGGGACGGTGTTGAAGAAGCCGTACATCAGGTAGGTGTTCACACCCAGCGCCCCGCCCAGGTAGACCATGATCAACCCGAGCTGGGAGCCGAGCCCGAGGGCGGGAATGATGTCGCCGATGAAGTTCAACAGCAGGAAGATCGCCACCACGGTGAGCAGCTGCGGGAACATCTGCAGCAGCAAGAGGGTCAGCAGCCCGACCCGGCGGCCGGTGAAGCGCATCCGGGAAAACGCGTAGGCCGCCAGCGCGCCGAGGAACACGGTGGCCGCGGAGGTGATCAGGCCGATGACCAGGGTGTTGACGAACCAGCGGCCGAAGGGCCGTTCCTGGTTCGCGAAGAGTGCCTCGAAGTTGCCCCAGCCGAACTCGGTGAACATGGTGCTGGCCCCGGCCATGGTGCCCGTGGGGTTCAGTGCCGCGGAGAGGACATAGAGCAGCGGGAACACGGAGAATGCCGTGGCGGCAATGGCCACCAGGTGGCGCCAGCCCTTGGACTTGAACCAGTGCCCGAACGTGGGTTGGTTTCCCTTGGCCCGCGCGGGCCGGTTTTCGAGCACCGGGGTTTCGGGTGCCTGTGCGATCACGGTGCTCATTAGTTCAGTTCCTCCAGGGCCTTGGTCTTCTTGAAGCTCAGCGCTGACACCACGGCGACGATGATGAAGATCAGGATGGCCAGCGCGCTGGCCAGTCCGTAGTCGCGGCCGGTGCCGGTGCCGAAGGCGATCTTGTAGACCATGGTGATCAGGATGTCGGTGGAGCCGATGTCGAAGGTGGTGCCGTCAAAGCGCGGGCCGCCGCCGGTGAGCATGTAGATGACATTGAAGTTGTTGAAATTGAAGGCGAAGGAGGAGATCAGCAGCGGCGCCAGGGAGACCAGCAGCAGCGGCAGCTTGATGGCGGTGAAGATCTTCCACGCGCCCGCCCCGTCCATGCGGGCGGCCTCGTCAACTTCCTCGGGCAGCGACTGCAGGGCACCGGTGCAAACCAGGAACATGTACGGGTAGCCCAGCCAGAGGTTCACCATGAGCACCGAGATCTTGGCCAGTACCGGGTCGGTGAGCCAGGGGATGTCGGCCCCGCCGAGCAGGGCGTTGTTGACGAACCCGAATTCCGGGTTCAAGAGGCCCGACCAGACGAGCCCGGAAAGGAAGGCGGGGAAGGCGTAGGGAAGAATCATCAGGATCCGATAGATCTTCTGCCCCTTCATGTCCGCCCGGTTGAAGGTGATGGCAAGGAACAGGCCGAGTGCGAAGGTGGTGGCCACCGAGAGGATGGCGAAGGCAAAGGTCCAGGCGATCACCTGCAGCAGCGGGCCCTGGAGGTTCGGGTCGGTGAACGCGCGCTGGAAGTTGTCCAGTCCCACGTTGACCTTCCAGCCGGTGTTCAGCTGCGTGCCGTCCGCGGCGACGAACGACCCGCGGCCGTCATCGGAGTAGGTGACGCCGGTGGCGGTGTCGGTGAAGGTGTCGGCGTTCGCGTCGTACTTGAGCTTGGGGGTGTAGACGTAGGAGGTGGAGCCGTCTGCGGTCTTCAGCGCCCCTTCCTCGGGGTTCTCGCTGATCGGCACCGTGAGCGAGGTGATTTCCTGCTGGTGCGCCAAAAGGGTCGCGAAGTCCAGGGTCGTGTAGCCCTCCACGCCGGTTGCGGCTCCCGTCGCGCCGGTGGCCGAGGGGGTGACGGTTTCCAGGGGCTTGTCGGCGGAGCCGAGCCTTGCCTCGCCCTCGGGCGTGGTGACCAGCAGGAAGTAGCTGCCGTTCTTCTCCAGGACGGAGGTGGGGAATTGCGGGGAATCCGGAACGCGCTCGGAGGCCGAGAGCTGGATGGAGGCGACCGCGTCGGCCTTGGTGGAGTTGTGTCCGTCGCCGTAGTTGGTGAAGGCGATGTAGGTGGAGAAGATCATCACGAAGACCTGGAAGACCAGCAGGAAGATGACACCCGGAGCCAGGTACTTGGCCGGCAGCCCCCCGCGGCGCAGGTAGATCCAGTTGATCACCAGCGTGGTGAGCAGCGAAATCCCGAAGATCAGCCATTCGGCGCTGAGCGCCAGCTGGAAGAGGACGAAGGCGGCCACGGCATCCGTGATGCCCAGCAGGATGATCTTGGCGAGGATGCCGCCGAGGGAATCGGTGCCGCGGCCCGTGGCCCGTGGCTGCTTTCCGTTTCGCCGCGGCAGTGCCGCGCTGGGCTTTTCATCGATTTCAACCATGGGGTCCAACATCTTTCCTTGTGCGATCGACCGCCGACCGGCGATGTGGGTCGGGCCGCGGGGCCCGGATCCGGCTGCGTGAAACCGGTGGTGCGCATCGTGAACGCACCACCGGTTCCCCGCAGCCGGCGTTCAATTCCGTTGGCTACTTGCCGCCGGCAATCTTCTTTTCAATGTTGGCCGTCATCTTCGACCAGGCAGCTGCCGGGTCGGCTTCCTTGCCCTTGATCAGGTTCAGTTCGGTTCCGCCCCAGTCGGCCCAGACGGCATCCATGGCCGGAACGGCAGGCATCGGAACGCCGTTGGCGCCGATCTCGCCGAAGGCCTTGACCACCGGGTCGCTGGCGGCCTTCTCGAAGGACGCGGTCAGTGCCGGCGGACGTCCGCCGACCTTGAACAGCTCGTCCTGCGCGGCCTGCTGCGAGAGGTAGTTGACCACGAATTCGTTGGCAGCCAGGGCATTCTTCGACTTCGAGGAGATGAAGAACCCGTTCACGCCAATGAATGGCTGGGCGGGCTTGTCCCCGGCGGTGGGCAACGGGTCGACGGCGAACTTGATGCCCTTGGCCTCGATGTCCGGGACATTCCACGGGCCCGTGAGGAAGTACGGGGATTCCCCGGCCAGGAACTTCTCTTTGGCGATGTCGCCGGTGATGTTGGAGTTCAGGACCTTTGAGCCCTTGTCGCCGAGGTCCGCCAGAAGCTGGGCGAACTTCTTGCCGCCCTCGTTGTCCAGGGTCAGCTGGCTGGCGTCATAGCTGCCGTCGGCTTTCTGGGCGAAGACCGGTGCCCCGAGGGAGGTCTGCAACGGGTAGAGGTGGTACGGGTCGGCCTGCTTGGGATCGAGTCCGACCAGGAACGGGAACTTGGCATCGCCTGCGGCAACGACCTTCTTGCCCTCGGCGAGAACCTCATCCAGCGTGGTCTTGGCCTCGGGTGCGAGTTTTGTGTTGCGGATCAGCGCCACGTTCTCGATGGAGTACGGGACGCCGTAGGTCTGCCCGTCGTAGGTCATGGCCTTGATGGAGCTTTCGGCAAAAGTCCCCGCCTTGTCGCCGAGCTGCACCGGGGCCACGACGCCGTTTTGCACCAGCTTGCCCAGCCAATCATGCGGACCGACCATGATGTCGGGGCCCTTGCCTGTGGGTGCCTGGGTAATGAAGTCGTCGCGGACGGCGGCGAAGTCCTTGACCACCAGCTTGACGTCGATGCCCTTCTCGGCCTTGAACTTGGCGATGATGTCCTTCAGCGCCGGCGAGCGCTCGGCATCGACCCACATGGTCAGGCTGGCCCCGGTGGCCGGCACGCTGGCCGCGGCGCTGGTGGCTGCCGCACTGCTTGCGGGGGCGGACGCCGGAGCGCCACCGCCGCAGGCTGTCAGTGCCAGTGCCGAGAGCGCACCGACCGCACCCAGGGTAAAGGTGCGGCGCGTGAGACGTGCACCGGGTGTGTTGTTTCCCGTCATGATGGTTCCTCTTTCGAGTGTTGCGCGCCCGGTGATGCCATCGGCGCTGGTGTCGTGGAATTTAGTGTAAACGCTTCCACTGCTGTCGTCCAGATCACAATGAAGAAGTTTTCGCGAGCGACTCGATGACGATACCGAAAGGTGTACAGAATTAGTGGCTTGTATGCGGAAATGCGAAACAAACCGTACCTCCCGCAAAATGCATCCGGACCAGCGATCCGAGAATATCGAGTGAAAACGCTTCCACTTTCGATGGATTCATCGTTATGATTGAGCGCATGTCACAGACCGACGAGCGCCCAGCGACCCCACCAACCCACTTGGAGACCCGGTTCGAGGCCGCGACCCACGCGCCTTCGAACGGCACCGAATGGTGGCGCCGCTCGGTCATTTACCAGATCTATCCGCGCTCCTTCCGCGACACCACGGGCAGCGGCATCGGCGACCTGCCCGGCATCACCGCCGAGCTGCACCACATTGCCTCCCTGGGCGTGGATGCCATCTGGCTTTCCCCGTTCTTCGCCTCCCCGCAAAAGGATGCCGGCTACGACGTCTCCGACTATCGCGCCGTGGACCCGCTCTTCGGATCACTGGAAGACTTCGACGACCTGATCACCGAGGCCAACCGGCTCAAGGTCAAGATCCTGGTGGACATCGTGCCCAACCACTGCTCCAACGAACACGCGCTGTTCCGCGAGGCCCTCGCATCCCCGCGGGGATCGGCGGCCCGGGAGTACTTCATTTTCCGGGACGGGCGCGGAGTGGACGGCCAGTTGCCTCCCAACAACTGGCAGTCCCACTTCGGCGGCTCCGCCTGGACCCGCGTCCCCGACCCGGACGGCAGCCCCGGCCAGTACTACCTGCACCTCTTTGACTCCTCACAGCCCGACTTCAACTGGGACAACCCGGCGGTGGGCGACGAGTTCGCTTCGATCCTGCGCTTCTGGCTGGATCGCGGTGCCGGAGGGTTCCGCGTGGACGTTGCCCACGCGCTGGTCAAGGCCTCCGGGTTGCCCGACTGGCATGGTCGGGCCGACGGCGCCGATACCCCCGGCTACCCCTTTGCCGATGCCCCGATGTTCGGCCAGCCGGCCGTGCACGAGGTCTTCCGCCGCTGGCGGGCCATCTGCGATCAATACGACGGAGAGCGCGTGCTCTGCGCCGAGGCCAATGTGCACCCCATCGAGGCCATGGCCGACTGGGTGCGCCCGGACGAGATGCACCAGTCCTTCAACTTCCCCTTCCTGCACACCAACTGGGACGCCGGGGCGCTGAAGGCCATCATCACCCGCTCGCTGCAGGCCTTTGACGCCGTCGGAGCCCCGAGCACCTGGGTGCTTTCCAACCACGACGTGCCACGCCACGCCACCAGGCTGGGCGCCACCGCGCCTTCGCTGCGCCCCGGGGACGGGCTGGGGCCCGGAGATGCACAGCCCGATCCGGAGCTCGGGCTCGCCCGCGCCCGGGCCGCAACGCTGTTCATGCTGGGGCTTCCGGGCGGCGCCTACCTCTACCAGGGCGAGGAGCTGGGGCTGGGCGACCACACCCTGCTGCCCCACGAATACCGCCAGGATCCCGCCTACGCGCGCACCAACGGCGAGCGCCTGGGCCGCGACGGCTGCCGGGTCCCGCTGCCCTGGAACGACTCGACCCCGTCCCTGGGATTCAGCGACGCCGCCGGCTGGCTGCCGCAGCCCGAAGGCTGGGAATCGGTGTCCCGGCAGGCGCAGGAGGCCGACCCCGACTCCACGCTGTGCTTCTACCGCCGGGCGCTTGAGCTTCGCCGGACCCACGATCTGGGCCTGGGCAACCTAAACTGGGTGGATGGAACCGACGGCGGACAGCTGCTGGGCTTCGGGAATTCCGGGGTGGTGGTCCTGCTGAACCTGGGCTCCGCCCCCGTCCGGCTACCTGCAGGCGAGGTGTTGCTGGCCAGTTCCGCCGCGGCGGTTGCCGGATCGCCGGACGCCGCCTCGGGTCTGTCGCTGAACCCGGATGCGGCCGTGTGGCTGCGCCGGGACACCGCATAGCCTGCCCACGTTTACCCCCCCCCAGCACGACCGCCCGAGGACAAGGAAGCCGCACATCATGGCAAGCATCAAGGACGTGGCACTGCGCGCCGGGGTCTCCGTCGCCACGGTGTCCCGCGCCCTGTCCGGAAACGGCAAGGTCTCAGCGGCCTCCCGCGCGGCCGTCGCCCAGGCCGCCAAGGACCTGGGCTACGTCCTGTCCTACAACGCCTCCTCCCTGGCCTCGGGGCGCAGCCGCAACATCGGCATCGTGATGCCCACTGTCTCACGCTGGTACTACGCCAACGTGTTGCAGGGGGCCACGCAGGAACTCAACGACCGCGGCTACGACCTGACCCTGTACAACACCAGTGGCGAACAGCGGCACCGCGACGCGGTCTTCCAGGACCTGCTCATGCGCCAGCGCCTCGACGCAGTCATCACCGTCACGCTGAAGCTCACCGCACCCGAGCTGCACCAGCTGCGCTCGGTGGGCAAGCCGCTGGTCGCCCTGGGCGGGCTGCTTCCCGAGGTCCAGACCATCCGGGTCGATGACTTCAACATCGCCTCGCTGGCCACCGAACACCTCGTCTCCCTGGGGCACACCGACATCGCCTTCCTGGGTGGCGCCGACGTGTTCAACGTGGACTTCAAGCTGCCCGGCGCGCGCCTGGACGGGTTCGAATACGCCCTGGACCAGGCGGATATCGCGGTGAACCCGCAGTGGCTGCTGGATGCCGACTTCACCATGGCAGGGGCCTACCAAAAGGTCCGCAGCCTGCTGTCCAACCCGCGCGGGCGTCCCACCGCACTGCTCTGCGCCTCCGACGAGATGGCGTTCGGCGCCATCATGGCCGCCCGGGACCTGGGGCTCTCGCTGCCAGGGGACTTCTCGGTGATCGGCATCGACGGGCACGAACTCGGCGAGCTCTTCGGGTTGACCACCATTGCCCAGCACCCCGCCGCACAGGGCGAGGCCGCGGTCGCCCGCATCATGGAGCTGCTCGGCGAGGGCGCGGCGGACGGGCCTGGCGGCACCCCGCCGGCCGACGAATTCTTCCCCACCGAATTCGTGCTGCGCACCTCCACCGCGCCTCCGGCCACCGGGTAACGCACTGCCACGGCCCCACCGATTTCACCGTCGAATAGATAGGCTTGAAACCATGTCGCTACCCGTGGACGCCGCCAGCGCGTCGGATTCCCAGAACGAAGCCGTTTCGCCCTATGCGTTGCAGCCGGTGCTGCACGAGCCCTCGGCGGGCGACCAATGGTGGCGCCGCGCGGTGATCTACCAGATCTACCCGCGCTCCTTCAAGGATTCCACCGGGTCCGGCATGGGCGACCTGGCGGGCATCACCGCCGAACTGCCCCGGATCGCCACCCTGGGCGTGGATGCCATCTGGCTCTCCCCCTTCTTCCCCTCCCCGCAAAAGGACGCCGGCTATGACGTCTCGGACTACCGGGGCGTGGATCCGCTCTTCGGCACCATGGACGATGCGAAGACGCTGATCAGCACCGCCAAGTCCTTCGGCATCCGCATCATCATCGACATCGTCCCCAACCACTGCTCCAACGAGCACGCCTTGTTCAAGGCCGCCCTGGCCGCGGAGCCGGGCTCGGCCGAGCGCGCCATGTTCCACTTTGCCGACGGCAGCGGCGAGGGCGGGAACACCCCGCCGAACAACTGGTTCTCGCTCTTCGGCGGCTCGGGCTGGACCCGCGTACCTGCCGCGGACGGAACCCCCGGCCAGTACTACTTCCACCTCTTTGACGCGACCCAGCCCGACTTCAACTGGCGCAACCCCGCGGTCCAAGAGGAGTTCGAAAAGACGCTGCGCTTCTGGCTGGACGCCGGCGCCGGGGGTTTCCGGATCGACGTCGCCCACGCCATGTTCAAGAAGCACGGGATGCCCAACTGGGGCGGGGCACCGGATGGCACCCCGCGGCCGGGCTTCCCCTTCGCCGAGGCGCCCATGTTCGGCCAGCCGGAGCTGCACCAGGTCTTCGCCCGGTGGCGGGAAATCTGCGAGGAGTACCCCGGGGAACCGGTGCTCTGCTCGGAGGCCAACGTGCGCCCGCTGACGCGCCTGGCCGACTGGGTGGCCCCGGGCCAGATGCACCAGTCCTTCAACTTCGATTACCTGCGCACCCTGTGGGACCGCGACGCGCTGGCAGGGGTCATCGGCGACTCGCTGGAAGCCTTCGACACCGTGGACGCGCCCACCACCTGGGTGCTGTCGAACCACGATGTCTCCCGCCACGCCACGCGCTTCGGACTCGACGGCGTGGCCCTGGATCTGGGCGACGGGATCGGCCCGCGGGACCCGCAGCCCGACACCACGCTGGGTCTGGCCCGGGCGCGCGCCGCCACGGTGTTCATGCTCGGGTTGCCGGGAGGTGCCTACCTCTACCAGGGCGAGGAGCTGGGCCTCGGCGACCACACCACGCTGGAGGATCGGTACCGCCAGGACCCCACGTTCCTGCGCAGCAACGGGGAGCGCACCGGGCGCGACGGCTGCCGCGTTCCCATCCCCTGGGTGCACGATGCCCCGGCCTACGGTTTCTCCCCCACCGGGGACACCTGGCTGCCGCAGCCCGGGAACTGGGCAGCATTCTCCCGCGATCTGCAGGACGATGACCCGGCCTCCACGCTGAACCTCTACCGCAAGGCGCTGGCCCTGCGCAGCGAGTTGGGGCTGGGCCTGGGTTCGCTGGCCTTCTTTGCCAATCCCGGGCTGCCCGAGGTACTGGCCATCCGCAATTCGGACACCATCATTGTCCTGAACCTCTCCGGCGCCCCCGTGCCGCTGCCCGCGGGAGATCCGTTGCTCTTCTCGGATGCCAACGGCGCGAAGCTGGCCGCGATGGGCATGCTGGGCGCCAACGCGGCCGCCTGGCTGCGCGCCACCGACGGCTAGGTCCGGTTGGCCGCACGCCCCTCGCGGGCCAACAGCCAGATCAGGTAGACGCCGCCGATGCTCACCGTCACCACGCCCACCGGCAACTGCACCGGGGCGAAGATGCGCTGGGCCACCAGGTCGCTGGCCACGAGCAACAGCGCGCCCATACAGGCGGCAGGGACCAGGCGCATGCCCGAGGCCCGGTTCAGCCGCTTGGCCAGCTGCGGCGCCACCAGGGCCACGAAGGCGATGGGCCCGGCGATCGCGGTGGTGGCCGCGGTCAGCAACACCGCCAGGACGATCATCGTGAGACGGGTGGGCTCGACGTGCACGCCCAGCGCCGTCGCGGTGTCGTCCCCCATCTCCAGCATGTTCAGCTTCGGGCCGCCGGCCAGGGTGAGTGCAAGGATCGGGACGATGGCGATCAGCGCCGGGATGAGCACGGGCCAGCCGACCCCGTTGAGGGTTCCGGCTCCCCAGACCGCCGCGGCCATGGCCACCTCGATCTCCGCGCGCAGCACCAGCCACTGGTTCAGGGCCGCGAGCATCGCGGAGATGCCGATGCCGACCAGGATCAGCCGGAAGCCGTGGGAGCCGCGCCGCCAGGCCAGGAAGTACACTGCAACCGCGGTCAGCAGGCCGCCGGCAAGCGCCCCCAGCGAGGTCGCCAGGAAGCTGCCGCCCACCAGGGTCAGGGCCAGCAGGGCACCGGTGTAGGCGCCGGTGGAAAAGCCGATGATGTCGGGCGAGCCCAACGGGTTGCGCGTCAGCGACTGGAACACCGCACCCGCCACGCCCAGCGCTGCGCCGAAGGCCAGCGCCGCCACGGCGCGCGGGGCACGCCACTGGAACACAATGGTGCTCTCCAGCCCTTCCCCGCCTCCGAGGATGACGTTGATGACCTTGCCCGGGCCCATGGGGTAGTCGCCGCTGCCGACCACCAGCAGCGCGAACAGCACGGCCAGGGATGCGAGCAGCAGGCACAGCGCGGCTTCGCGGCCCAATCGCCGGGCCCTGCCGGGCACCTTGACCAACGTGTTGCCGGCCTTGGCCACCTGGGTCTTGGCCTCGGTGCTCATACCGCCACCGGCTTCCTGCGGCGGGCCAGCATGATCAGCACCGGGGCGCCCACGAAGGCGCAGACCACCCCGGCCTCCAATTCACCGGGAATGATGACCCGGCCCAGCACATCGGCGACAAGCAGGATGATCGGGGCCAGCACCGCGGTGTAGGCAAGCATCCAGCGGGCGTCGGGGCCGGAGAAGCGGCGGGCCAGGTGCGGGGCCATCAGGCCCAGGAAGCTGATTGCGCCCACCGCGGCGGTTGCGGCGCCTGCGAGCACGGTGACGGCAAGCAGGATCAGCACGCGGGCCCGTCCCACCTTGTAGCCCAGGGCCAGGGCCGTGTCGTCCCCCAGCGCCAGGGCGTTCAGCGAGCGGCCGGTGAAGGCCGCCAGCACGAAGCCGGTAAGCACGGCGATTCCCAGCGGGGCCAGGACCTCGGCGGAGCGCCCCTCGAGTGAGCCGATGGTCCAGGCGCGCAACTGGTCGAAGGCCCCGGGATGTACAAGGGCCAGTGCGGTGCCGATGCCGGAAAGCACCGCCCCAAGCGCCACCCCTGCAAGCACCAGGCGGACTGGGTCGTTGGAGCGCGCCCCTGACATCCCGACCAGGTACACGGCGCCGGTGGCAAGCACCGCACCGCCAAAGGCAAACCAGACGTAGCCGCTGAAGCCGTTCACCCCGAAGGTGCCCACGGCAATGACGATGGCCAGCGAGGCGCCGGCATTCACGCCGAGGATGCCCGGCTCGGCCAGCGCGTTTCGGGTCATGGATTGGACCAGCGCCCCGGCAATGCCCAGGGCGCTTCCGGCCAGGATGCCCAGGATCGCCCGCGGGAGTCGCGAGTCGCGGATGATGGCGTGGTCCGCCGAGTCGTTCGGGGCCAGTAGCGCGTCCACGACCACGGAGAGCTCGATGTGCTTGGATCCGACTGCCAGGGAAAAGAGCGCCAACAGCGCCAGCAATAATCCGAAACACAGCAAAAGTGCCGTGCGGCGCGCAAGGGCGCCCGGAATCCTGGCCGGCGACAGCGATCCCATGGCCGCCGGCGAGCCACCAATGACGGCTTTTTCGAGGCTGGCTTGGCTGTTTTCGGGGTTCGCCGCAGCGGGGGTGGGACTGGCCACGAATGATCTCCTTAGCTTCGAACCGTTCCACACTACCGCGTCGGAATCCCCCTTCGAACTACGTCGCTTAGGCACGGGCAACATCAATACGCTACATTTGCGTAGTGAAATTGAATTCCTCGAGCCGCAGGCCCCGCTTCGGCGCCGCCAAGGCAGCAGCCGCACTACTCCTGATCGCACTGACCGCGGGCTGTGCAGCCGGCGGCGCCACCGACACCGCGGCGGGCAACTCCGACGTCGCCGTGGGCGGGGAGCGCTTCTCCACCGCGGACGAGGCGACCGCCAAGTTCGGCGCCAACGTCTCCCCGGGAGTCTTCCCGCGCACCCTGAACCATGCCAACGGAGAGACCGAGATCGCCAAGAAGCCCGAGCGCGTCGTGGTTCTGGACACCGGCGAACTCGATGCCGTGCTCTCCCTGGGCATCACCCCGGTCGGCATCCCCTCCACCGAGGGTGCCAACTCGATCCCCAGCTACCTGGCCGAGGCGGTCAAGGACGCAAAGACCGTGGGCACCATCCAGGAGCTGAACCTCGAGGCCGTTGCCGCGCTGAAGCCGGATTTGATCGTCGGCTCGCAGCTGCGCGCCGACAAGCTCTACCCGCAGCTTTCGCAGATCGCCCCGACCGTCTTCTCCATCCGCCCGGGCTACCCGTGGAAGGAAAACTTCCGCCTTGCAGCTGCCGCGCTCGGTGAGGAGACCAAGGCCGTCGAGGTGCTCAACGCCTACCAGGACAAGGCCACCGCACTGGGCAAGGACGTCACGGGAGATCCCAAGATCTCCTTGCTGCGCTTCATGCCCGAGAAGATCCGCCTCTACGGCAACGCCTCGCTGATCGGTGTGATCCTCGACGATGCAGGCCTCTCCCGCCCGGAGAACCAGGACATCGATGACCTGGCCAAGGAGATCTCCGCGGAGAACCTCGCCGAGGCGGATTCGGACTGGATCTTCTACACCTCCTACGGAACCCCCGAGGCCACCGGCGAGAAGGCAGCACTCGAGGGCCCGATCTGGAGCAAGCTCGAGGCCGTCAAGGCAGGCAAAGTGCAGCGCGTGAACGACGACGTCTGGTTCCTGGGCCTGGGCCCGACCGGTGCATCGTTGGTTCTTGAGGACCTGCGCGGCTACCTGGTCAAGTAACCCGACCAACGTATAGATTCGCTGATTTGTCTGGGGCCCGGCCGATGCCGGGCCCCACACTTGCTTAAGCGACAGGGAACACGATGCGCACTGGTGGCTTATGGGATGAGACGGAAGACGTGTCCGTGACAGGCCTTCCGCCCCAGGACTGGCACTGCAGAACGGGGCTTCTTATACCCTTGGGCCATTAACAAATGGATCTGGAAATTCAAAGCACTGTGATTTATGTGAATCTCGACTGAAACACAATGGCAAAAAGGCGAGCTCGGAAACTGTGCCTTAAATGGGACGAGCCCCGCAGGAAACCGAAGTTTCTTGCGGGGCTCACATTGGTCGGGATAACAGGATTTGAACCTGCGACCTCGTCGTCCCGAACGACGCGCGCTACCAAGCTGCGCCATATCCCGGTGTTGTACCAACGAATAAAAAGTTTACCGACTTTTCACTCCAACACCTAATCGGGGCAGGGGGTTCTGCGTCACAAGATCGCCTTGCCGGGGTTCAGGATGCCCTGAGGGTCGAAAACCGCTTTGATCTTGCGCTGCAGCTCAAGCACCTCCTCGGACTGTTCCCAGGCCAGCCAGTCGCGCTTGGCGGTGCCCACGCCGTGCTCGCCGGTGATGGTGCCGCCAACCTCCAGGGCTGCACGGATGGATTCCTCCAGGGCGGCATCAAGCCGCGCCACGCCCTCCGCGCCGTCGTCCGGGTCGACCCAGAACGTCGGGTGCAGGTTGCCGTCCCCGGCATGGGCGACGATGCGCACCATGACATTGTTCCGACCGGCGATCCGGTCAAGCGATCCCATGTAATCGACCATGGCCGATCGCGGCACCGCGATGTCCTCCCCCACCCGGTACTTGTCGTCCTGCCCGTCCCCGCGGCTGGCCCGTCGCATCTCGATCAACCGCACGGCTTCCTCGTCATTCGGCCGGCTAACCTGCGCGCCGAGGCCCTCAAGGGCCGAACGCACGATGCCTGCCTCGATTTCGCCGCCATGGCCGTCCGTGCGGACCAACAACATGGCGCCGCCCCGGGCGCTGAGGTCCGAGCCGTAGGCGGCATCCAGGACGCGCATGGTGCCGATATCCATCAGCTCCAGGATCGCCGGCTGCACACGAACCCCGGCGATGGCCACCACTCCGGCGGCCGCCTGGGCGACGTCGGTGAACACCGCGGCGATCGAACAGGTCTTTTCGCTGAGGTAGCGCAACCGCACGGTGACGGAGACGACCACGCCAAGGGTCCCCTCCGAGCCCACCAACAGCGAGGTCAGGTCGTAGCCGGCGACGCCCTTGAAGGTGTTCCGTCCGGTGCTGATCAGGGTGCCATCGGCCAAGACGACGTCCAGGCCCAGGACCGAGTCCGTGGTGACCCCGTACTTGGCGCAGCGCAGCCCGCCGGCGTTGGTGGCTACATTGCCGCCAATCGTCGATTGTTGGTAGCTGGCGGGGTCCGGTGCGTACATGAGCCCATGCTTGGCAACGGACCTGTTCAGAGTCGCATTGATGACACCAGGCTGGACCACCGCCACTTCGTCCTCGGGACGGATCTCCAGGATCCGGTCCATGCGTTCGAGGGAGAGCACGATGCAGCGTGCGGTAGCGTGGGCGCCACCTGAGACGCCCGTGCCGGCCCCACGAGGCACGACCTTCACTCCGGCCGCCGAGGCCAGCCGCAGAGCCGCCTGGACGTCTTCCACGCGCTCGGCAAAGACAACGGCCAAGGGCAGCTGGTGGTCAACGATCTTTCCGAAGTCATGGCTATGGGACAACAGCACCTTGGGGTCGGTGGATACTGCCCCCTCACCGATGTGCAGGATCAGATCATCAATCAGTGCCGAGTCTGCGGGTTCGAGGCTCATGCCACCCTTTCGAAGCATTCTTGATATGGCTGTGCCGTGAACAGGCCACGGCAGTGATGGTCTATGGGGTCTAGCGGTCGGGCCGGCTTTTGGCTCCCATGAAGCGAGCATAGTAGTCAAGGATCTCTGGCCACTGTGTGTAATGCTCGAATTGCTCCTGGCCGACCTGTCCGGAGCCCCAGCCGTCATGCGTCAGGACAAGCTCGGTGCCGCTCCCCTGCTCATGGAACTCAAGGCTCACATGGGTGGGCGGGGCCGTTTCCATGCCCAGGGTGAATTCCAGGACGATGGTCTGCGGTGAATCAAGATGCACGATCTTGCCCCAGAGATGGTGCTCGCCGTCTTCAGATTCCTCGAGCAGGCTCCCCCGCTCAAAAGTGACGTGGCTGCCCGGGCCGAAGTGTGAAAATTTACCTACCGGCCACCACAAGTGGATGTATTCCGAGAAGCCTTCAAAGGCTTGATCCGCAGACACCGGGACGTTGACCGTGTGCCGGTGTTCCGGCAATCGGTAATCGTTTTGGGAGCCAGGCTCGTTGGCCGATGCCGCGTGTGAGAATAGTCCGTCCATCCCTCCACACTAACGGCTCCGGCCACGAAGGGGGCCTGCGAGACATTCGGGAGTGGCGCGGCGACGCGGGCGCTTGACGACCCGTGATCGTTGACCAGAAAGTGGGGTTAAACATCGGAACCCCCAAACACAGTGTGCTTGGGGGTTCCGGGACATTTATGTCCGGCGGTGACCTACTCTCCCACACCCTCCCGAGTGCAGTACCATCGGCGCAGTGGGTCTTAGCTTCC